>NZ_JAUTWQ010000023.1:0-89635 GCF_046719735.1 Halobacillus rhizosphaerae | reverse complement strand
TTTTATAAATTGTCCAAATAACGGGGGACAGTTCAAACCCCGGGATGTTTTTTTAATCGTTCGATTTCCAAGCTTCTACTTTTTTAATTTGACCGTCCTGCATGTCGACCACTTTAAAATATAGGTTACGGTCATACACAACAGTTCCTTCCCGTGTGTCAAAATCCTGCGTATAAATCCAGCCGGAAATAGTATCAATATCATCATGATCTAATTTCGAATCAAAAAATTCATTCACATCTTGTATCGATACTTTACCTTCAAGAAGAAAATGTCCATTCTTCAGCCGTTTAATTTCTCTTTCCTCATCATAATCGAATTCATCGCGTATTTCTCCAACAATTTCCTCTAAGATATCTTCCACGGTCACGATCCCGGCTGTACCCCCATATTCATCAAGTAATACTGCCAAATGAGTCCGTTCTTTTTTCATTCGTACTAATAAATTATGAATAGGAATGTTTTCAAACACTTTAAGTACCGGCCGAATGTATGGAGTTATACTGCCATGCTCCTCTACTTTTTCATAGAAGAATTCTTTCATATGAAGGACTCCAAGTATCGTATCTTTATCATCATCAATGACGGGATACCGAGTATAACGGTTTTGTTTCATATCCCGAATGATGGTCCGAATTGAATCATTTACATCGACTACGGCCATCTCTGTTCTCGGAATCATGATCTCCTTCGCCGTTCGGTTGTCGAATTCAAATATTCGGTCCACATAAGTATATTCCGAACGATTGATTTCTCCCTGTTGATAACTTTGGGAGAGAATGTGCCTCAGTTCTTCCTCCGAGTGGACTTCATCGGATTCCTTGGCAGTTTCCAACCCGAATATCCTCACAAATACATTGGCTGAACCATTTAAAAGCCAGATAAACGGATGCATCACCTTGCTGAAGATTATAAGCGGCCGGGCGATCGCTATTACGAGACTCTCGGCTTTTTGAATAGCGAATGTTTTCGGCGCAAGTTCACCTAACACTACATGCAGAAACGTAATGATAAAGAAGGCAATGGCAATGGAGATGGTATTAGAGATAGCTTCAGGCATCGCCAAATTTCCAATTAAGGGTTCAAGAATATGGTCGAGGGCAGGTTCCCCCAGCCACCCTAGCCCTAAAGAGGTAATCGTAATGCCAAGCTGACAGGCAGATAAATAATTGTCCAATTCATTGACCATTCCTAAAGCAACAACAGCTTTCTGATCTCCATTATTTGCCCGTGACTGAAGTTTTGTTTTTCTAACTTTTACAATTGCAAATTCACTAGCTACAAAAAAAGCTGTCAGCAAAATAAGAAAAGCTACAGCTGCTAATTTTATTGTGACCCCCATAAGCAGGACTCTCCCTATTTCGGTTATGTAAAGGAGGCTTATGCCTCCCTTCTTTAATCAGGAGAAACGAGATTCTACTTCCTGGCATACTTCATCAGCAGTACGTCCATGGGCATCAATGACAGAACCTTTAGTTTCTGTATTCATGATCCCCATGACATTTCGATCCTGGCCGGAAATAATACAGCACTCGCAGTCATTTGCATCTTCCTGATTTTTCAAGGTTACTAGATCATACCCTTTTTCCTGTAAAGCGGAACGTATATCGGACAAATTCTCCTCAATGGCGATCCTTTTCATGTAAGATTCCTCCTGTCAGCTATGTTGGAAATACATGATTATTGTTACCTTGGATACCATGAGTATGCATCATCTTCAAAGCTTTCTTAAAGTTTCTTCGACGATTGCAGCTCCTACCTCTAAGGCTTCTTCTTTCGGTTTAAGATTCGAATGATGCAGTCCTGCTTCAGAATCGACCCCGAGCCAGAACATGAAACCTGGAATTTCTTTAGCCATATAACCAAAGTCTTCTCCTGTCATTGCCATTCGGGCTTCCTTATACGTATATTTCGTCTGATCAACGATGGATTTAAACGTTTCTATTGACTCCCCATGATTAAACACCTGGTGGTAATTTGCACCATAATCGATGGTAACTGTGCAATCGTTCGAAATTTCCAACCCTTTCGCTACTTTTTCAACTTCGCCTTTTACTTGATCCATGGATTCAGGAGAAAGTGTACGAATGGTTCCCTCCAGTCGTGCCCTCTCAGCTATAATATTTTGCACGGTACCGCTCTCAATCTTCCCAATGGTGATCACGGCACTGTCAAGGGGATCTACTCTTCTAGCGGTAATTTGCTGAAGCTGGGTTACGAAAGAACTCGCTGCCACTACCATATCATATGCAGTGTGCGGAAAAGCTGCGTGCCCGCCTTTGCCTAGCAAATCAACAAATAATTCACTCGTATTAGCAAACAGCATGCCCGGTTTGGAGGCCACGGTTCCAACTGGCAGCTCTGGTGCTATATGCAAAGCAAAAATCTTATCAAGTGTAAACTGCTTCATAAGATCAGAATGTATCATAGGTTCAGCGCCGCCTGGACCCTCCTCTGCGGGCTGGAATAGGAAGAGAACGTGATTATCGGCAGGTTCATGAGCCAGTTTTGAAAGAGCGGCTAAAGCAATAGTCATATGAAAGTCATGGCCGCATGCATGCATTTTACCCTCATGGGCAGAGGCAAATTCATAATTAGTCGTTTCCTTAAGAGGCAGTCCGTCTATATCAGTGCGATAGCCTATGGTCTTCTCCCCTGATTTCCCCTTTACCCAAACAAATATGCCGGTTTTCCACGGGTAGATTTCCAAATGATCCTGGGGCAAATTTCTTATAACATTTAATAGATACGCTTGCGTTTTGATTTCTTCAAATCCAAGTTCAGGTATTTGATGAAGTTCTCTCCTGATTTGAATTAAGTGCTCCTTATTCAAACTGGACGTCTCCTTTCTGAAAAAATGGCCTTGCTGAGGAGCAAGGCCAATCTTAATTAGTTATCAAGTTTACGTAATTCTTGTTTAATTTCGGTTTTAGATTTCGTTTGGTCATCAATTTTCTTGATGACTTTAGCTGGCGTTCCTGCCACAAGAGTATTTGGAGCAACATCGGCAGTAACGATAGCACCCGCAGCCACAACCGCACCTTCACCAACCGTAACGCCTTCAAGAACAACCGCATTAGCACCAATTACCACGCCATCTTCAATGACAACTGGATCTGCGGATGGTGGTTCGATAACCCCTGCCAGTACCGTGCCTGCACCAATATGGCAGTTCTTTCCGACGGTAGCACGGCCACCAAGTACTACGTTCATATCGATCATTGTGCCTTCGCCTACGACTGAACCAATGTTGATCATGGCACCTAGCATAATTACAGCACCATCACCGATCTCTACTTGGTCACGAATTACCGCACCAGGTTCGATCCGTGCGTTGACTTTCTTTAAGTCAAGCAAAGGAATGGCGGAATTACGACGATCATTTTCCAGCACATAGTCCTCAATTTCATTACTGTACTTTTCTAAGATCGGTTCTACTTCTTTCCATTCTCCAAAAATCACACCGCTGTTACTGGATATAAAGTCCTGAATCTCATCTCCAAAATCCAAGTCAGAAAGATTATTCCCCTTAATATACACCTTTACCGGTGTCGATTTTTCACTATTTGAAATAAATGAGATAATCTCATTAGCGTCCATTTGTTTCATGCTTACGTCCTCCTTTGTATGTATCCTGTATCATCCTTTACTTTATCAAAGCCCTGATAGTGTGACAAGAATTTTTAAGTCTCTTCCTTTTTGGGAAGGAGCAGAATGAATATGAAGCTGATAATCGCCAGCATTAGAATGCCCAGGTAGACCAGGTGCAGACCAGAAGTTAAACCTTGTTTCAGGATGGCTAGTGCCTTGCCTCCTAGTTCTTTTCTTCCTTCTTCGGTCAGTAATAAATTAGTCGAGTCTACTGAAAACTGACCCTCAAGCTCATTCTTCACAAGCAATGACTGGATCTTGCTATTTAGTATACCCCCAAGCAGCGCTGCTCCCAAGGCACTGCCAATCGTCCTCATAAACATTAAAGTCGCCGTCGCTATTCCTCTGGTTCTCCAATCCACCGTATTTTGGATGGATACAATAAAGGAAGTAGAAGACAGCCCCATACCAATACCGATAAATAACGAACCTGCTGCAGCAAATACAGGGCCTTTATCAGGGCTGAGCAAGGTAAAAATCACCCCTCCTGCGATTAAAGAAGCTGCACCTGCAAGCGAAGTGAGTCGAAAACCGATTTTTAATACTAATCTGCCGGCCAGAGTCGATGAAATCGGCCATCCGATCGACATTGTGGTCAGAGTAAACCCTGCAGCAGTGGCGGACTGTCCCATTACCCCCTGCACAAAGGCAGGCAAATAACTGGAAACACCAATGAGAATCATGCCAGTAGTTAAAGAAGTTAAATTAGCATAGCGGATGGACGGATAACTCCAGATATGAAAAGGCATCATAGGTGCAGCGGCCCTTCTCTCCTGAATGATAAATGCCAACACACTGACCAAAGCAAGCCCGATCAGCGACAACATAGACAGCGAAGACCAACTGATTGCTACGCCGCCTTCTACTAAAATCACCATCACTGTACTTACCGCCACCATAACCCATAAGGAACCGAACACATCTAATTTCTGCTTTTCTTTGGATAGATCTTCATGAAAGAAAAAAATTATCCCAATCATAGCAAAGATACCCAGAGGAAGATTCATCCAAAAAACATAAGGCCAACTCAGCACGTCTACAAAAAAACCGCCAAGGACCGGTCCAGTAACCGCTGATATCCCCCAGACACTCGACAGATATCCTTGGATTTTCGCTCGCTCCTCTTTCGTGTACATATCCCCCACAATCGTAGAAGCTATTGGCATTAAGGCACCTGCCCCTACTCCTTGAATAAACCGGGCAAAGATGAGCAGAGACATTGAAGCAGACAGAGCACAAACAGCAGATCCTATCATAAACAGGGCAATACCAAATAAAAAGACGGGTTTACGGCCAAAGATATCTGCTAATCTGCCAAATATTAATACAGTGGAAGCATTAGTCAATAAATAAGCTGAAAACACCCAGCTGTAAAGACTAAACCCTCCTAAGTCCGCCACAATACTGGGCATGGCAGTTGACACAATGGTCGCTTCTATCGCTGCAAGAAACATCGCAAGCATAATTGAAGCAAGGACCAATCCTCTCTTTGAGGAGGTATACTCTCGCTCTTTCATAAGTACAGCACCTCTATTTCCTCAATGCCGGCACAAATATTCCGGCCAAAAACGAATTCAAAAAGCAAATAGTTATTTAAACACATATAATGGAATAATTTCACGGATAATAAAAAAGATGACACCAGAGAATGATGTCATCTATTTTATCATAGCATTTAAATTCAGCCGGTTCTATTATGCTCTCTTCAGTGTTTCATGATAATGCTTACTGAATTGCTTTAAAATTGTTCGTCGAGTTACAATACCGTCAAATTCGCCGTTTTCTTTCGTAACACATACAAAAGGATGATCAATCAGTTTATGAAGCGCATCAAGCATATTGTCAGTTTGCTCTAAACACGGAATATTCTTCTCCATAATTTCACTTACTTGAATATCTGATAAATGATCTAATTCAAATTGTTCCATCCCTAAAGTTTCTTCAAGGATCTTGGTCTTGCTGATAATTCCTTTAAACTTATAGCTTTGATCCAGGACGGGTACGGCAGAATAACCTGATTTAACTAAAACAAGCAGCGCGTGCTCCAGAGGGTTCCCCAACTGTACGTGTGCCACTTTTTCTGACGGGATCATCAGTTCGCTAACAAGCGGAAGATCAATTTTTTCTTTTTCTACACTTACCATAATCATAATCACTCCTTAAAATCAAAACTGAAGGAGCAGAAAGAAACGTTCGAACCTAACCAAAGTTAATTTTACCATACTTTTGACCATATAACGAATCGCAAATTTCGACATACCTTGTTTTTGATCACCTATTAATTACCCCATATTTGATAGAATTGAAACTCCCAAAATTAGTGACAAGTGTAACTTTCGATAAGGAGACCAGGAACGTATAATTAAATCAAAAGAAACATTGGAGCTGAAATCTAATGATTACACATACATTTACAAAACGCGAAGAATTAGCAAATGCAATTACTCATGGCTTTGGTGCTGTATTAAGTGTCGGAATGCTCGTACTACTTATTGTATATGCTGCTGTGGAGGGAAATGCGTGGCATCTCGTATCAGGAATTATCTATGGCGGGACCATGCTGCTCTTGTATACTTCTTCCACTCTTGTTCACAGCTTTCCAGAAGGAAAATTAAAGGATTTATTTGAAATTTTTGACCATGCTGCCATTTATTTGTTTATTGCAGGAAGCTATACTCCCATTCTATTGGTACCGCTAAGGAGCTCGCTAGGCTGGACTTTATTTGGAATTGTGTGGGGAATTGCCGTGCTCGGGGTCATTTTTAAAGTGTTTTTCGTAAAGCGATTTGTCGTTCTCTCGACTATTTTTTATATACTAATGGGGTGGCTTCTCTTGCTTGCATGGGGACCCTTGACAGAGCAAGTGCCTGCTGCTGGAATCACGTATTTAGTAGTTGGAGGGGTGATGTACTCTATTGGGGCGATTTTCTACGTATGGAGAAGCTTCACCTATCACCATATGGTATGGCACTTATTTGTCCTCGGAGGGACTATTCTTCACTTCTTCATGATCTTCTTTTACGTAATGTAAGCCGCTGCTAAAGTGGCAGCAGCTTACGAATATACTAAAGTCTTAAACACTTACGTAAAGTACCTTTAACAAGGTGTTTTTCAGGATGAATGTCCTGTTTCAACGGTCATTAGGGCTTGCAAGGTCCCGGACTTGCCGTTGTTTCTGTTTCAAGTGCCCGTTTAAAAAGGAAACTGGTTCAGCCACTGTCCCCCGTCCAGAGTAACAACTTCCCCATTCATGTAGGCCGCTTCCTCTGATAAGATAAACTTAGCAAGACCCGCAATTTCTTCTGGAGTCCCTAGTCTTCCTAAGGGGACGGATTGTAGTGTTCGTTTAGCCGCTTCCTCTGATTCGAACAGCTTATCCGCCCCGCCTGTGCGTTCAATGGGACCTGGAGCTATTGCATTTGCTCTAATTCCGTAACGCTGTCCCCATTCAACGGCAAGCGTTCTTGTCATCGCCAGAACCCCTGCTTTTGCCGAAGCTGAATGGATAACACCGGCTCCGGCATTCCAAGCGTAAGTGGCCACCATATTTAGAATCGAGCCCTTTATTTTATTTTCTATCCAATACTTCCCAACGGCCTGACTGCAGTAAAATGTTCCATTGAGCACAATATTAATAACGGAATTCCAGCCGTTAGCCGAAAGTTTCTCAGCTGGAGAGATAAAATTACCAGCGGCATTGTTAACCAAAGCATCAATTCTGCCAAAACTTCTCACCGTTTCTTTTACCATTCGATCTACATCTTCAACGTTTCGTACATCCATCGAAATCAGCAGTAACCGATCTTCAGTATCTTCACCTATTTGCTTTTTAGCAGCAGCCAACCGCTCTTCATTTCTTCCTGTTATGGCAACGTTAGCTCCTTCTTTTAGAAAGCGCTTAGCCATATACAGTCCCATACCGCTCGACCCGCCTGTTACAATAATTACTTTATCCTTCATAATTCGACCTCCTGTCCCTTACTACATTCCATAAATAAAAATGAATTCCTGTTCATTTTACTAAAAAAACATATTTTTTAGTAAAGCATCCCCAGTTGTTCCACTCTCCGTCTGCCTTAATATGAACAAAAAAGCTCTGAAAGAAAGAATAATTGTATAGGAAATCGGGTATTTAGAAAAAGGGATTACAGAAAAAGGTAATTCTATACAAAACGCTTACAGTTTTGTGACAGTTCCTTGATTCTTATCCACGGCTAATTTATGGTGTTACAATAGTAATAGAGCAAAGTGGATTTGGGGGACACATGATGAAACTTACAAGTATTGTTTTTCTACTTTTTTTTACAATTGTTTTAACAGGATGCGGGTCGCCTATTGAGGAAAATATGTCCCGGCATGTAGAAGATTTGACAGCAGTAAATCAAGACGGAAATTCCGTGCACCTCCCTGAGGATATCAAAGGAAATTATTGGATTATAGATTTCGTTTTCACTAGTTGTACCACTGTATGTCCGCCAATGACCGGAAACTTATCAAGACTTCAGTCCAGATTAGATAAAGAGAATCTTGATACAAAGATCATGTCGATCAGTGTGGATCCAGAAACCGACCAGCCTGAGGTGCTCAAGAAGTTCGCCAAAAAATATCAGGCCGATTTCTCCAGGTGGAGTTTTCTGACAGGTTACCCCTTTAAGCAGGTAAAGGAGCTTTCTATTAAATCTTTTCAATCACCTGTCACCCAGTTAGAGGACTCCGACCAAGTCGCCCACGGTACAAGTTTTTTCCTTGTCACCCCTGAGGGTAAAGTTATAAAACGATATAAAGGAACTAAGGCAAAAGAAATCAATCAAATTGTAAAAGATTTAAAAAAACTGGAATAAATGGAAATTTAAGCAGAATTGATTTGAAAATATTTACATTTAAGAATAAGATAGAGATAGATTATAGAGAGGAGTTCTTGGATGAAATCACAAACATCGAATCGTGAGCTGGCTGAATCACTGTTTATAGTCAACCGGCACGCCAAAACGGCCCCAGAACCCAAACATTTGTATGAGATTAAGAAGTTCACCATAGAAAAACTACTAGACGAAGAAAGAGCACAGAAAATCGGTCTTCATTTCTCCGATCACCCAAAACTAAGCAAGCAGCATTCCACCCTTCTTATTGAAATCGCTGGTTACTATTTTCATATACCAGCAAACAAGAGTGATTTTGAAGAGCTGAAACATCTGGGCAAGGTGGACCACTCTTACCGCAACCCTAAGCCAAAGTTGTCACTGTCTAAAGCCAAGCGTACATTATACAGGTATTTAAATTGGGAGAAGCCTAAAGATTATTCACCACGTACTTTTGCCACTCCTACTCAACCAACAATGCTCGGACAAAGAAGTATTTCCCCTTGGAACCAAAGAAGAAAGAGACCCTAATTTATTTACTTATCTACGTAAGAGAAACCGTTCATCAAAAAACGCGTGAATTCAAGATTTGTTAAATCTGATTCACGCGTTTTTTCTTTATACTGCTCTCAATTACAGAATAAGTTGATCGATCGTGCGGACCAGCTCCACAATTTCCGGTTTAGTGATTTGAGCATCTGCTCCTACCACTTCCCCTTTGTGTTTCAAATCGCTAGTTATTAAGGAAGAGAAAATAATTACGGGCAGCAGGTCAAGTTTGGAGTTCTCTTTTATCAGTTTTGTCAGATGATGGCCATCCATACGAGGCATTTCAATATCAGTAATCACTAATTGAAACTCTTCTTCAATATTACGGTCGTTGTTACTGGATTCTAATAATAGGTCATACGCAGACCTTCCATCCTCAGCCAGTACTAAATTTGTGTAACCTGCTTCAACAAGTGTTTCTTTTAACATCGATCTTAATAAGCTTGAATCCTCTGCAATTAAGATCTTTTTTGAAGATCTTTCTCTCTCTCCTAATTGGAGGAGGGTCTCTTTATTCAGACTGGATTCCGGGTTGATATCCGCTACGATTTTTTCAAAATCCAGCAAAAGCAGCATCTCTTCATTCATTTTAATAACACCTGTAATCTGAGTTTCCAATCCTTGATACAATTTATCAGGCTTCTCAATGTCTTCCCAGGAAATACGGTGGATTCGAGTCACTGTATGGACATGAAATACAATCTTTGTTTGATTAAATTCTGATAAAATAAATTTATTCTGATCCGGATGTTCGGAAGGCGGCAGCCCTAACGCATGGGCGGTATCAACTACTGGCACCACTTCACCCCGAATTTCAATTATACCTTGTACGGAAGGGTGAGAATGCGGAATTTTAGTAACCGGGGCAGGATTTAATATCTCTTTTACCTTGATTACATTAATACCAAACCGATTATCTGCCACGCCAAATTCAACTACTTCTAATTCATTTGTTCCACTTTCTAATAGAATCCCCTGATCTTTATGCACGTATCTCTTCCTTCCTCATTCATCTTCTCCATGATAATATCGGCTGACAAGACCGATTATTTAGTCACCAAATGGAGTTCAATGCAGTGAATGAGGAAGGATCCTCTCCTTGTCTCCTTCTATAATGGAGCTCAATTCTAGAAAAAAGATAATCCGTTCTCCTCTTTACCTGGATCGACACTGGAAAAAATGACCTATCTAAGCGGCATTCTTTTTAGCTCTTCCTCTGAAATGAGCAACCGTTTTACCGAGCACTCGCATGAGAATGTACACCATTCCATAACTACTGAGCGCTAGTAAACTTATCGGCCAGTAAAAACCGGGAAGAGATGACTGACTATTACCCATTGCATACCGATCTACAAGCTGCAGAAATAGCAAGGCCGTCATCACCGTGCCTGTATAGCTTAAAAACACAGACCATTGCTTAATCATCATCCATTCCACCAACGGCAGCAGCACCCACCTTAACGCAACCACAAAAATAAACACAAGCGAAAATTGCACGTACACAGGCTTTATCCCAAACACATGAAGCAAATCAGGATTTAATAAACCAATTACATTATCAAAAAAAGAAAAATCTAACCAATTCTCCATTACTTACCACCCCTTATTTGTTCTAGCATCTATTATGAACAAGTAAAAAGGGGTTTAAACGAAGACGGATTCAAATCTATGTATGCAGCAAACCTTTCTTTTTCATCCACTTCAACCCTTCTCTTCGACTAAGTGGCCTGCATTCTGTGGTCTCTAAAAAAGCAACCACTTCTTTTGGAGATGTTTTACTGTATTCTCTTAAAGACCACCCGATTGCTTTTTCAATAAAGAATTCTTTCTCATCTTTCAATTGGTCGATAGTAGAGAACAATAAGTCCTTGTTCGTGTCTGTTTTATAACTTAATTGGTGGAGGAGACTTGACCTTCTCACCCACATATTGGGAGAGTTCCGCCAGCTCTCCGTGATGGAAACAAGATATTCTGGGTACTGCTTAAAGTATCTTCCGCAAAGTTTCGAAGCAATCATGTCCACAGTGTCCCACCAAGGTTTCGTTTGCAGCAGCTCGTGATAAGCTCCAATTGCAGAGCGGGGGATATTCTTCGCACCTTTTTCAAGCAAGCTTAAAGCGGCGTAATGATTTTCTCTTTCGTCCCGGGAAAATAATAGAAAAGCGGCTTCCATCCTCTCTGTTTGGGAAATCGATTTATATTCCTTCAATATAGGACGGAGCAGTTTGTTCCTTTCAGGTGTTTTTATTCCATAAAACACAAAATGGTGTTTCATATAAGCTTCCATAGCTGGCCTGTTGGACTCTTGAGTATTCGTCCGGAAGGTTTGAACAATTTGATGGACTAACTCTTCACTTGCTTTCAATACTTGTCCTCCTCTTTTGGATCAGGTTAAAAATTCTTCAAGCTTATTTGCTTGATTTCGTGCTTCCTCGTATCCTTGAACATACAAATTGTGAAGTCGTTCTCTCTTACGCTCCACTCGACTCACCTGCAGGGGCTTAAGAGGACGCAGTACAAATGCTTTTCCTTCTTCTTCCATATGCTTGACTGTTTGTAATTGCTGATTATAACGATAATGACGCTCCACCATCGTTTTCGCAAAATCAGGAAATTCCCGAAACTTTCTATGAAAATACCAACCAAGTTTCATTTTCCGTTTGACATATCCATCATTTCTAGTCATGACAATGACATGTTTATCATTACCATAACGTGCTGATTGATCAACAGGAATAGGATCTGAGATACCTCCGTCCATTAATTGCTTCCCTTGATAAGAAATACTAGGAGCAAGAAACGGAAGAGAGCTAGATGCACGAATAACTTGCAGTAAACTGTTCCTATCCGGAAACTGATCATAATAAACAGGTTTTCCACTAACCATATCTGTTGCCGCCACAACAAATGTACCTTTATTGGAATAAAAACTATCATAGTCAAAAGGGACTAATCGATTGGGTAGTACATCAAATATGAAATCCATTCCAAAAAGCTGCTTTTCCTTCAGCAACCGTTTATAAGATATGTATTCAGGATGACTTCCATATTCCACGATCACTTCGTAATTTCTGCCTCGTTGCCGTGCCATATAGGAACTCCCATTGCATGCTCCAGCCGAAGCACCTATAACATAAGGAAAATCAATACCTTCATCCAAAAAGAAATCAAGAACTCCCGCCGTATAAGCCCCTCGCATTCCACCACCCTCTAGAACTAAACCAACTTCCTTCAAGATCATACCCTCCTCCTATGTGTACCTGAATTATAACAACTTTCCACAGAATATGGGAATCAGACACTATCGCTATTTGATAAGTTTACGAAAATGCTAAAAAGCAATCGCCATGGTGGGCGATTGCTTTTTCTATATGATATCATCAATTTACATTCGAACTGCTTTCCTCAGATTTCGTATGCTTATCGTCCAACTGTTTTTCGATTTTTTCCATTTTATCTTGGTCTTCAAGCATTTCTTTTTTATTATGATCGACTAGCTCCTTAAAGGAGATTCGGGGCGCTCTCATACATCCAACTCCTTTCACCGCTAATTATAACAGGAGTTCGCAACTAAAAATCAAAATTATTTGAACATTTTGTAAAGATTTCATGGAGGTGCAACTATGGAGCATTTAATCAATAAAAATTTGTCAACCATTCAAATATCAGGAATCCGTCAATTCTTTAATATGGTAAGCCAATATGACGACGTGATTTCTCTCACGATCGGCCAGCCAGACTTTCTTACACCCGCTCATGTGAAAGAAGCTGCTATTCGTGCGGTTGAAGAAAATAAGACTACTTACACTCATAATGCCGGAATTATTGAACTCCGCAAGGCTATCAGTAGTCACGTTAAAAACAAATATCAACTCACATATAATGCCGAACAGGAAATTATCGTGACAGTTGGAGCGTCCCAGGCTCTCGATATTAGTTTACGCACTATTATCCAGCCTGGCGATGAAGTTATCCTTCCTGGACCTGTTTATCCTGGCTATGAGCCTCTCATCAAACTCGCGGGTGCTGTCCCTGTCTACGCCGACACACGAGAAAATGATTTCAAGCTTTCAGCGGAAGTAATTAAACAAAAAATCAATAAAAATACAAAAGCACTCATTATCCCCTATCCTTCTAATCCAACAGGCATTTCTCTGAGCAGAGAGGAATTAAAGGAAATCGGCAAGGTCGTTAAAGAACACAATCTATTTATCATAGCAGATGAGATCTACAGTGAACTCGTATACGACCGCGAGCATGTATCAATCGCGAGTTTCGATGACTTAAGACCTCATACTATAGTAATTAATGGTGTTTCAAAATCGCATGCTATGACCGGTTTCAGAATAGGTTACCTGCTTGCCCCAGCATGGCTAGCGAAACATATTCTGAAAGTTCACCAGTATAACGTATCCTGTGCTGCTTCTATTAGTCAGTATGCCGCATTAGAAGCCATAAAAAATGGCGAAAATGATCCAGAAGAAATGAAGACTGCTTATAAAGAAAGAAGAGACTATGTAGTGAAACGGCTAAAGCAAATGGATTTAGAATTCATTACACCTGAGGGAGCTTTTTATGTATTCCCCAAAATCCCGCTAAATGGGAAAAACACCTTTGACCGTGCAGTCCAGATCCTAGAAGAAGCTGGAGTGGCCTTAGTACCAGGCGACGCCTTCTCAAAACATGGCGAAGGTTACATGCGCCTCTCCTACGCCTACAGCCTCTCCACCCTTGAAAAAGGACTTAACCGACTAGAACAATTCTTAAAGTGAAAACAAAAGCGGAAGCGCCTTGGGAGCCCCGACAAGCATAAGACGAGCGGCGAAGGGGAGCGCTCTTTCTCCCCGTAGGCGATTGACTTATGACCTCGAGGGGCTTGGCGCTGCAGCTGGATGATACAAAAGCGGAGGGGAGCGGTTAGATCCATCAGGCTAAACCAGCGGCTGTAAGCGGGGCGCTCTCCCCCTCTGGAAGTCGATGACTTAGAACCGCGTAGATCAAATGACCAGAATTTAAAAAAGCCCAGGGATTGAATTCCTGGGTTTTGTTTACTTCTTTTTCATCTGATACCTGTTTAATAATTCATCTAATTCTTGACTAATCCGGACCGACTCAGGACTGGAGAAGCCGTTTTGAATTGCTACCCTCGTCATTTTTTCTCGCAAGTCTTCAATCTTCACTTTTAGTGGATCCCGCTTTGTCATCCCCATAGCCGGTACCTCCAATCTAGGTTAATATAGAATCGTTATACTGAGATGCGTACACTAAAGGGAGTGAATCCTAAAACAAACCTATTATTACACAAAGTAATTAAATTATCTCAATATTCCCACGGTTTGTAAAGAATTTTTAAAAAATTCATCGCCGTATTTTACACTTCTTTACGAAAAATTCATAATTTATCCCCTATTCGAATGTTTTTCTTTGTATTAAATATGGTAAAATAGCAGGTAATACAGACTTCATCGTTACTCAGAAAGGAAGATAGAATTGTCCGAGCAAAAGAAGAATGAATGGTTGGAATGGTTAAAGGCCATTTTTATTGCAGTCGTTCTTGCCTTCGTCTTACGTACTTTTTTCTTTGCTACTTCCATAGTAGAAGGTGCCAGTATGGATCCAACCCTTCAAAGTGGTGATCGAGTCATGTTTAATAAGATTGCCTACTATTTAGATGAACCTGACAGAGGAGACATCGTCATTATTGAGCGGCCCGTGAAAAATTATGTAAAGCGAGTCATTGGCGAACCAGGAGATAAAATTAAAATTAAAGATCATAAACTATACATTAATGGTAAACAGCAGAACCAGACTTATTTAAATAACCAAGCCATTCAGGGAACAAGGGATTTTGGTCCGGTTAAGGTTCCAAAAGGAAAGTATTTTGTAATGGGTGATAATCGATCGATTAGTAAAGACAGCCGCAATGGCTTAGGCTTTATTAATGAAGATGAAATCATTGGGAAAACAGAACTTATTGTTTATCCATTCCATGAATGGCGACTGACTAAATAGTTTTTTTCGGATACACGTTAAATGAATTTTGGAGAAAGAAGTTTATCTACTCGAAACCCCGAACCAAATTTTAATGGGTTCGGGGTTTTCTATGTTTAGATATAGAAGATAGTAAATCTACTTTCACCTGCTTTTTTTTTCTATACTAACTTATTTAGATAATAGTTTCTCAGGCAGTTGGTGCAGCGTTTCAATCAAATCATCCAGCTTTCCTTCCATTCGGTGAAGCAAGTAAAACGTCACCGCTACAGGGAAACCTACATCTGTGACAAACGACATCCAAATGTCCATGAGTTCACCTCTTTTACTCAGAATAAGCCGCTATGAATCCAATCATAGCGGCTTTCCATTTTTATAAATCGATTTCTATGACATTCCGTTCCACGATACGGGCATCTTTTTTAGCTACTAAATCACCATGACTCGAGAAAAAGCAATTCTCAGTTACTATCGTGTCCATTGCTTGAGTAATTAGTGCAGGATCCACAGGTTCTACAGGATCATCAAGGGAAATAGTAACTATTCGATTGTCTTGGTCTAGAAACTTCAGTTCCAACTTTTTCATTTCACACTACTCCTTTTCAATTTTTTAAAGATCTGCTAACTCAGTTCGATCGTTTCGTTCTACAGTAGCTAAAAGATGCTGCTGCAGTGGTTCAAGGACGGATGCGACTCGGTACAATTGATCTGGGGTAGAAGTAAGCTTGATATTATTGAAAGATTTCGTACGGAACGTCGTTTTTCCTTCTTCATCCTGACCAGTTGCAAATACGAGTTGAAGTTGAGAATTTACTTTATCAGCCGTAACTGCCATGAAGATCACCTCCTTTCACTCTTATAATCGAATGAAAGATTAAACAGGTGTCGCTGCTGCCATAAATATTTTGAATTCTCTTTCGAGAGGAGCTGATCATGCTGGTTTTTCATGGCGATAGCTTTCATTGAGAAGAAAAAAAACGCTTAGATATTAAAATCCAAGCGTTTTCTTAGTCAATAATACGGTTTTTAGAGAAAGATAATTCCGTATTTTAAGTATTTTATTTTACCTCATAATCGGACACAAAGAATCCTTCGATTTTCCTCTAATAGCCAACGATCGTTTACATAATCTTATTATGGCACTTTATCGAGGATGAAAGTTGAATGGGAATCAGCCGATATTTGGTCTAGTAAGTATAAGTTCCAGAAGAATACAAATGATTAAGCATTATCAAAAATGCAAAAACCAATAAACCCAAACAAAAGAATTATGGAGACAATAAACATGACGATATCCATTAACTCACCTCCTTGTTCTATGATATAGTTTACAAAAAACACCTGCAGTTACTTTCCAATTTCCGGAATATAGAATAGAAAGATTTCACAATGTCAGCCTATCCACGATGGAGAAACCATCAAAAATAGTTTTAATAGAGACATTTAAAGGTATGCTTGTACTAATATATAAGCCTTTGCTTCTTATTATACAACATTTACAATTGTCCGCTACAATAAGAACAAGAAATATAATGAGGTGTTTCATGACTACTCTGGTTTTCAGATTTTTTATTTTTTGGTACATATGCGGCCTCATTCTGCTGACCTTTGATCTGCTGCCTGTTTGGCTGGAATGGGCAAATACCGTATTTCTTTTAACTGCAGGAGGAATCGCTGGTATATACTTTACCCAATTGTACGGATATTTAAAAGGGATCTTCTATAGTGTTTGTATTATTATCATAAGCATGTATGTTGAACATCTAGGAGTGACGTATAATTTTCTATTTGGCTCTTATGAATACGGTAATAATTTCGGATTAAAATTATTCGATACTCCCATTACCATTGGGTTTGCCTGGCTGCTCGTCATCGGCTGTTCACACGAGCTGGCAAGGGGGATTACCCTGGCATTTAAACAGAAAAAAAGAAGAATGAACTTCGTCCTAATTGCCGGTCTGATTACGGTCACTATGGATCTCATCCTTGATCCGGTGGCTTATAGGATTAAACACTATTGGATTTGGGAGGATACAGGCAGCTATTATGGTATACCTATTTCAAATTTCACAGGATGGTTTCTATTAGCCTGTTTACTACATGGGCTCAGCCTGTTTTTTTTAAAAGAAAAGCGGTCCGCTGGTCAGCTTTGGGAGAGAAGAATGCAGCTGACGTTCGGATTAATTAACCTTATGTTTATAACGATCGCCCTTACTGGAAAGCTGTATCTCGCTGCTCTTCTAGTAGGATTATTAACCGTATTCTGGTATTCCCTATATTATTGGAGAGTGAGAACTTATGCTCAAGACAAAGAAAAACTCGGTGATTGAGTGGGGCTTTAAAAGGTTTAACCGCAAGCTTCTGAATCGAAATTTCCAACAGATCCGCCTGTCAGACAACGCCTCTCTTCAAGACTATTCCCATACTCTGTTTTTTGTGAACCACTCGACTTGGTGGGATCCTTTATTGATTTACTATTTAAATGATCAAATTATCCATTCAGATGGATACGGCATGATGCATGAGGATGGAATAAAAAAATTTCCTTTCTTTAGAAAAATCGGTGCTTACTCTATCAATACAGATCATCGCCGCCATATTATGGATTCTCTCTCCTACAGCATTAGTCTCCTTAACAATGGAAAGTCAGTTTGGATCTTTCCTCAAGGAGAAGAGCAGCATTTGGAAAAGAGACCCCTTCAATTTTTCCAGGGCCTCTCCTATATTGCAGCAAGAGCTCATAAAATCAAGATTATTCCCATCTCTCTCTATTATTCACTGGAACATACTAAGAAACCTAACGCTTATATTAAGATTGGCTCTCCAATTGCACCCATTAAATACGAGAATTTGAACAGAAAGGAAACGACCAGACTTTTTGAAGAAATCTCTACAAGTCAATTGGATGATCTTAAGAAATTAGTTGTCGAAGAAGACCATCAGGATTTTCGCTCTATATAGAACACGGAGGGATAAAAATGGTTTTTTTTACCATCTTAATAATACTTACTATGTTATTAAACGTATGGACGATCATCAATAGTTTTTTTCTATTCCCTCTGTTATCTTCCGGCTCCTTATCCAATTTTCCTAAGGTTTCACTATTGATTCCTCTTCGAAACGAACGAGACAACGTATCTGGACTCATGGCCTCTTTAAAGAATATCTCTTATCCTAATGTGGAATTTATTCTACTAGATGATCAATCTGAAGACGGAACTTATGATCTCTTACACTCCCATACTGCAGGGGACACACGATTTGTGATAAAGAAGGGAAAAGAACTTCCTGATGGATGGAACGGAAAAGTCTATGCCTGTCACCAGCTTGCCAGCTATGCGGAAGGAAATTACCTGCTTTTTTTAGACGCAGATGCCCGCGTTTCAAAAGGGATCATTCATCAATCTCTTGCTACTTTACGGAAGCACAAAGCATCTATGCTCAGTGGATTTCCTCATTATCCCAATAGTAATTTTCTTGCCCATTTGTTAGTCCCGCTTCAGCATATGGTTGTCCTTTTCCATTTGCCTCTCATGGCTGCCAATCTAACCACTAAGCCAGCTTTTACAGCAGCTTGCGGAATCTTTATCTTGATCAACAGAGAGGCTTATGAACAAATAGGCGGACATGAATCAGTCAAGGATTCCCTAGTGGAAGATGTACACCTTGCCCGTGAAGTAAAGAAACACGGTTTAAAAATGATCCTGGTCAATATTACCCCTTCGGTCATTTCTTATATGTACAATACCGCTAAGGAGACCTGGGAAGGATTTAAGAAGAATATTTTTTCAGGGATCGGACGCTCTAAAACCATGGTGTTCCTATTATCCTTTATTTATCTTGTAATTTTTGTCCTTCCCTTTCTTTACAGCTTATATGCTTTCATCTCTGGTAACTTTCTCTACCTGCTTCCTTATTTACTAATCGTTGCTTTTAAAATGTATATTGATCTAAGAACGGGCCACCCCTTATGGTTATCCTGGTTCCTCCCTTTGTCTGCGCTGTTATTAATCACACTTATGTGGCATTCAATGATCGTCAGCCTAAGAGGAGCAAATTACCAATGGAAAGGAAGGTTTTATAAATGAAAGTTGTCGTAATTGGAGGAGGTCTAGGAGGATTATCTGCCGCAGTAACCTTGGCCAAGCATGGGGCAGACGTTAAGCTTTTTGAACAAAACAAACACTTTGGAGGCAAAATGATGCCCGTAGATCAAGAAGGATATCATTTTGATTTTGGACCAAATACGATTACGATGCCTGAAGTATTTGAAGATGTTGTTCGTCAAGGGGGATTAAATCCAGCGGAGGAACTTCCCTTCATTCAAATCAAAAATCATACGCGCAACCAATTTTCAGATGGTTCCTCGATTGATTTTTCCTCCGATCCAATCTATATGAAAAAACAGCTTGCAAACATGGATAGCAGCGGCGCAGCTGCTTACGATCAGTTTTCAGCTGAAGTTGAGCGCCTATTCGAATTATCGCGGCAAAACTTCCTATACCGATCCTTTTCTAGTTGGAGAGATTACCTTTCCCCTTCGTTAGCAAGGAATATACTTAAGGTCCGCCCCCTTCAATCCTTAGATCGATTTTTCAAAAGGTATTTCACAAACCCAAACATCATTCAGGCCCTAAATCGCTACGCTACCTATGTTGGTTCCAGCCCTTATTCTGTCCCTGCTACCTTTGCAATGATCGCTCATTTAGAACTTAATCAAGGGGTCTTCTATGTTAAAGGAGGAAATACGAAAATTGCCAGCAGCTTTGTAAAAGCTGCTGAGAATCAAGGAGCACAGCTCTTTAACGAAACGAGAATAACGAACATCGCTATAGACGGCGGCAAAGCCACGGGGGTAACTACCAGTTCAGGAGAATATCACGAAGCTGATTATGTGGTTTTAAATGGGGACTTGCTGCATGCGTTGCCTGAATTAGTACCTGAAACGTACAGAAATAAATTCTCCAATGAAAAGGCAGCCTCTTTTGATCCTTCCATTTCAGCATTTGTGATTCTGGCAGGACTAAATAACCGGCTGGAGCATTTACACCACCATCACCTTTTCTTCACTGAAGATTATTTCAAGGAATTTGAATCATTAAAACGAGGAGAATATCCTGATGACCCAACTATTTATATTGGAACCTCAGCAAAGACCGATCCCTCCGTTTCACCAAACGGAGATAATTGTTTGATCCTGGTAAATGCCCCAGCTTTGAAAGACGACAGTTCTTCTGATTCAAGCGAATATAAAGAAATTATTTATGAGAAGTTACAGCAGGCTTCTATACCCGTAAAGGACCATATTCAAGTGGAAAAGGTTTTCACCCCCGCCACTATACGGGACAAATTCGGGGCATATAAAGGATCATTGTATGGTCCCTCTTCAAATAACAAAATCCAAGCTTTCGCAAGACCCTTTAACCGATCACAGGATATCGAAAATTTATATTTCTGCGGAGGCAGTACACACCCTGGTGGAGGATCACCAATGGTTGTAATCAGCGGACAGAATGTTGCCAATGACATTCTGGGGATATTAGTAGACCGTAAATAGACAAGAAGCAAATTATTGCAAGTATGCAATAATTTGCTTCTTGTCTTCATCACTAACAAAATTTCTATGTTCAAAAACCTGGTAGTGATTTTTTCGAACAGTATTTAAAATGGCTCTGTACATGCGGGCAGCTCCCTCTACAGGTGTCCTTGAGTAAAGCGGATAATGAGGAATGGAAGCAAGGGCATGTTGATAATAAGCTTCTGCATCAGAAGCAAGATCTTCCCAAACGTTTATAAAAGCTTCATTAATCTTATTTGATTGTAACTCCCGATGAGAATAGGCATACTTATCCATTACTTCCTGCGGGAGATATACACGTCCTTTTTCAAGGTCTTCTCCGATATCTCTTAATATATTGGTAATTTGCATAGCATAACCTAGACTAACGGCCCCTTCTCTGAGACAGTTTTCTTTGCCAGGAGCAATAACTGGAAGAAGCATAAGGCCCACACTGCTCGCCACGTGGTAGCAATAATTCAGTAAATCCTTTTTATTCTGCAGAGGCTCTGGATATAAGTCCATCCGCTGCCCTTTGATCATATCGTAAAAAGGCTGGGTATCGACTTCGAAATTTGCGAAGACATCAGATAAGGCAAACCAAGCAGGATGCTCACTTTCTAACCGGCCCTCAATGAATAAATCAAATTCCCGTGCAAACTCCTCGAGCTCAATTTTTGGGTTCTTGCCTTCATCCACAATATCATCAACCCGCCTGCAGAAAGCATAGATGGCCCATACCGCTTTCTTTTGCTTTTTAGGCAATAAGGAAAAAGCTTTTGAAAAAGTCTTTGAATGCTTCTCGATTTCCATTCGGCAATGATGATAAGCTATGTCTAAGTCCGTCATTTCTATCCACCTCGCTTATAATGATCTTGACGACGGCCGCTAGCTTTGATTCGGTCAGCAAGAAGCTTTGCGCCTTGCATGACTATGGGAACGCCTCCTCCAGGGTGTACAGATGCTCCAACAGCAAATAAATTTGTAACAGGGTAAGGCTGAAGCTGTGGTCTGAACACCCCTGATTGCAGCAAGGTCGGCGCAATACCAAAACTGCCGCCAGCATAAAGCCCGTCACGCTGGGCTTGCTCCGGTGATCGCACCTTCATCCACTTCATATGCTTTCTTAGTTCGGGAAAGCCTCTGGATTCCATTTGATGAATAACATGCTGAATTAAGTGCTCTTGTTTCTTCCAGTCAATCGTTGTTCCTGCAGGTACTGGAATCAATGTATACAACACTCCGCTTCCTGAAGGTGCCAAAGACTTGTCCAAAATGGAAGGGTGAAAAGTATAAAAAGATGGATCATCAGGCACTTGCTTGGTTTCAAATACTTGTCTCATATGGTGATCAAAATTATCCGACATGAAAAATTGATGGATCGTGCTGCTTGGATAAATTTTGTCCAGGCCAATATATAAAAGCAAGCATCCGGAAGAAGGTATATACTTGCGCTTCTTGAACGGGTTATTGTCAACTAGATCATCCATTAATGGGAAATCTCCATTTAAAATAACTTGGTCTGCAGGGAATTCTTCTCCCTTAACCTGCACCGATTTCACTCTTCGTTTTTCAATATTCAGCTTCTCTGCCGGGGAGTTCTTAACTAGGTTCACCCCTCTGCTTCTTAACTCTTCTACAATAATCTCTACCAGATGGGCATATCCGCCTTTCATATACCAAATGCCATGTTCATGCTCACTATAGGATACTAACGAATACATGGCAGGAGATTGCTGAGGATGTCCACCGATGTATAATGTTTGCAGTGTATAGGCCTCTATTAATTTATCATCATTGAAATAACTGCGCATCATTCTTTTTACGTTTTGGTATGCCTTTAACTTCATAAGAGTCTGTAGGTTTTTCCCTGTAAAAAAGCTGCGCCGGTTCACGAACGATTTTTCCAGAAACTTGCTCTTCCCTTCCATAAAGCGAACTTTCATATCTGTTAAAAACCGTTCAAAACCTGCTTCATTTCCGGGGAACTTATCCCTGATTTCCTGGAGCTGCAAACTAAGATCAGAAAATTTGGTGTAATCCGTACCATCTGCAAATCGAATGGTATACATGGGATCACAAGGTACAATTGGAATCCGGCCTCTCTCTATGCCTCCTTCTTCCAAGATGTCTAAAAGCATGTCTGGAAGAAGAACAATCGTGGGACCTTGATCGATTTTGAACTCACCTTCCCGTTCATAAGTAAGTCTTCCTCCAAAGAAATCATGTTTCTCAAATATTGTAATCTCCCGGTTCGATTGATGCGATAACAACAGCGCAGTCACTAGACTGCCAATACCGCTTCCTATGATCATTGCAGAATCTACTGTCATGGCATTTCCACCTTTGATTCATTGATCCAATTTGTAGTTATTCGTGCTGATTCCAATATGGTAGGTAGTCCACTTCCCGGGTGAGTGCCCCCACCAACCAGCCAGCAATGATTAAGCTCTTGAAAACGGTTGTGCGGTCTGAAGTACATCATCTGCGATAATTGATGACCTAAACTAAATGTTGCTCCTTTATGCACATCAAAATCTGTCTGCCATTGCTTTGGTGTAATTATTTTCTCAGTGACAATGTGATCTCTTATGTCATTAAATCCCGTTTTACTCTCAATTTCATTTAATATCAGTTCTCTAAAAGCTTCTCGTTTAGCATCCCAGTTAATGTCGGAGTCATTATTAGGAACCGGCGCTAAAATATAGACGGCAGAATGACCTTCAGGGGCAAGTGAATCATCCGTAACACTAGGGTTCTGAATGTAGATGGAGGGTTCATCTGAAAGAACTAATGCTTTTGTCATCTCTTCCACATTCTTCTTGTAATCTTCTGCAAACAAAATAGTATGGTGAGGCATGTTATATTTTTTATTTAGTCCAACGTAGATCATAAAAGTAGAACAGGAAAATTTTTTCTTATCAAGTTTTTGTTTAGAATATTTTTTAAGGTTGCCTTCACCTGCCAATTGAGGAAGAGCGTTAGCGAAATCCGCATTAACAATCACTTCATCTGCTTCAAACAATTCTCCGGAAGCAAGCTGCAGTCCGGTTACCGTTTTTCCTTTCAGTATGAATTTCTCTACCCCTTTATTTAAATGAATGGTCCCTCCTTGTTCAATCGTAACAGCAGCCATGGCTCTAGAAAGCTGATTCACACCGCCAATCGGGTGAAATACTCCGTACTCATGCTCCATATAAGATAGTATGGAAAAAGCACCCGGACATTCCCATGGAGACATCCCTAAATACTTTGCTTGAAAAGTAAAAGCAATCTTTAATTTCTCATCGGTAAAATAGTTGGAAAGTACGTCATGAACAGACTTTCCCAATGTTAATTTAGGCAAAGCTTTAAGTGCACGCTTGCTGACATAATCGGAAAGTTTATTGTGTTTAGTCTGCAAGAGAGGCGTCATCGCGTTCATTTTTTCCCGGGTATCTTCCATAAACCGTTCATATCCTTTTTCGTTTCCCGGGAAATATTTCTCAATGGTCTGGATCATTTTCTGTCGGTCACGATACATGGGCACTCGTTGTTGATTAAATTGTAATTCATACATCGGCTCAAGCTCATGAATATCCATATAATCATGAACATTCCTTCCAGACAGTTGAAAAATCTCCTCCATAATATGAGGCATGCTTAAAAATGTAGGACCGGTATCGAAGGTGTAATTTCCTAGTTTAAGCTGTCTATTCCTGCCGCCAATGTCATCTTGTTTTTCAAAAACGTGAACATGGTGACCCTGGGAAGATAAAATCATCGCAGCAGCTAATCCGCCTGGACCCCCTCCTACAATGGCAATGGTTTTCACAACGAACACCTTCTTTCTAAAGACACAGATTGTACAATGATTATACAAAACCTATATATAAGTTACAATAAATGATGTTCTAGCTATAAAACCGGCCAGGCTATGTAAAAAGAGCTCCTGCTCTAATACTATCCTACTAAACCAGTCTAATCAAAAAGGAACCTCGTTAAACTCCAACTCTGATTTGCCCTACAGTGACATAATTATTCTTAATCAGGAAACGCTAAGACCGTAAGGAGGCGATATCGAAATGTATTCGAACCAAAGAATTTCAGGATCTCACTATCCCTCTCATCCTACCTCCTCTTATCCTATAAACCAAAAGTCGAAAGAAAGGCTGAACCATTGGTGTGACGAATTAGACCAATTTGACCGGGATAGTGATCCGCTAGTCACTGAAGCTTCGAAAGAAAGAAGCAAAATTTTAAAAGCCGCCCCTCCCGTAAATATGTAGTACTGAATAAATTGGGAAGCATTCCATCTGGGTATATGACCATACACTAAAGCCCCCTCCAGCATAGGCTGAGTATGTAAACAACAGGAGGTGAGCTTATGTACGGCTATCCTTACGGTGGATATGGGCAACACTGCGGATCCCCTTGCCGCAGAGGTCACGGATATGGCAACAACTTTGCTTTGATCGTCGTTTTGTTCATCCTGCTGATCATAGTAGGCGCAGCATTATACTGTTAAATCAAAAGCGGAAGTGCCCGGGTAGACACGACACGCATAAACAGGAAACTCAAAAGGGATGCGACCTTACATTCCGTTGAGGTTCCTGCTTATGACGCGAGTGTCTGGGCACTGCAGCTAGATGAAGCAAAAGCGAAGAGGAGCGTTTAGATCCTCCGGGCTAAGTAAACGGCATAGTGAAGCGACCTTACTTCACAGACCTTGATTGACTTAAGAACCAGGTTATAAAAAAAGTACGCAGCATTACGAGCTGGGTACTTTTTTCATGCGTGCAGATTTATATTATGAGTAGAGTTCCTGAACACTCACGGGTATCGATCTCAGTCTAAACTGTCTTAAGCCTTCACTTCATTTCCTCTTCGTTTAAACTCTTCAAGCAAAGCATCCCCTTGGAAACCTTCGTCCAATAAGATCTTTAATACTTTTTCAATTTGTTCCCTATGACGGTCCACAATAGATCCCATAAAGATAACATTCATATCATCACCAATGTAATTCGTATCAATAGGCTGAGCTAAAAAGGTTGCAGGCTGATTACTTTGCTTTGTAATCTTGACTTGAATCATTAGCTCCTCGTTTCTTTCAATCATTTCTTGAAAAAACTCGGCATAGCTGCGGTCAACAAAAGCTTCAATCACCCATCTCCCTTTATCATCCTCCCGATTAATAATTAATCCATCATGTAATTTAATTCTACGCTGAGTGATATCATCATTCTTCTCTTCTAGAATATCCAAAGAAACCAATTTAAAGGTTTTCAATTCACGTACCTCCCAACAGTTTGTACACCTTTATTATAATTCACCCTGCCCTTGAAAATCAAAAAGCATTCTAGCAAAGTTGAATATGTATTGCTGCGATCTCCATCCTGTTCCTGCAGTTCGTTTGATAATTTTTTTCAAAAAAGACAGGGCACAAGTCTGTTAGCCATTATTAAACTCGAACGGTAAAGGGATTAACAATCCTTCATCATTCGGGTTTTATCACGTTCCTCTGTTGAACAGGAAAAAGCGAGCGAGAAATCAAGAGCATTTCACTGTAGGAAATACACTCAGACTTCTGCGGGAGGCAGACAAAAAAGCCGTTCGCGAATAGCGGGGGTTATTTCCGGAGCGCTCATTCGTAGTAAGCTCCTGTCCGCTCCTTGATTCCTCGCCTTTAAACTGCTGGCATTTCCTTTTTCACAAAAAAAACCAGCACTAAATAGTGCTGGACTTCTTACTTATCCGCCAATGTAGGACATTTCAATTTTTTCTTTTTTCTGCGGCTTCCCTTCTGCACGTTCATCAGAATACCGATCATCCCGTTTCGTCCAAATCTTTATTAATTGCAAAATGATTTCATGGTCGGTTTGATTGCTCCTGATCATTTCTTTCAAATCATAACCTTCCGTCGCAAATAAACAAGTGAACAATTTTCCGTCCGCAGAAAGTCTAATCCGCGTACAAGTACTGCAAAACGCATCGGTTACCGATGAAATTACTCCGATTTCAGAATTTCCATCTTTATATTTATATCGAGAAGCTACCTCCCCATAATAATTCGCATCTAATGGCTCTAGAGGCAATTCTTCATGAATCTGTCGGATAATTTCTTTCTTAGAAATTACTGTATCCATATTCCAGCCGTTGTGATTTCCAACATCCATAAACTCAATAAATCGCAAAGTGTCCCCGGTTTCTTTAAAATAACGAGCCATCGGAAGGATCTGACTTTCATTCATTCCTTTTTTAACTACCATATTGATCTTTATATTCAGTCCAGCTTCCCGAGCGGCTTCGATCCCCTTTATAACTGGACTCGTTTTAATTCCTCGCCCGTTAGTCTGTTTAAATACTTCATCTTCAATGGCATCTAAACTAATGTTGACTCGATTTAACCCAGCTGCCTTCAATTTTTTTGCCTGCTTAACCAGAAATACAGCGTTTGTCGTTACAGCAATATCTTTAATGCCATCTATAGCTGAAAGACGCCGGATCAATTCATCCAAGTTTTTTCTCATTAGTGGTTCTCCGCCTGTTAAGCGGATTTTTTCTGTTCCAAATTGGGCAAATATTTTTACCATCCGCTCCAGCTCATCAAAGCTGAGCAGTTCCTGTGCCGGCATGAATTGGTAGTCATCCCCAAATATTTCTTTGGGCATGCAGTACGTACACCGGAAGTTACATTGATCTATGACTGAAATTCGCAAATCTTTCATGGGGCGATCGTATTTATCTAACACATAATTCACCATGTTATGGCTGACTCCTTTCTTAGCTGCCTGGCGGTTCAAAAATGCTCTTGTCCTGTTTCTCCCTCTACGAAAATTGCATCCACTTGATCGCCTGCTTCGTACCCCCTTGTCCCTCCGCGCAGCACGATAAAAGTGTCCGTTCGCGCTAAGGATGTAACGACTGCAGATTTATCCACTCCTGCTGGGTAAACGACCAATTTTCCATCTTCATAGGCGATGAAACCTCGGACAAATCTCGTGAAAGGATTCGCTTTTTTAAAGTCTGATCCAAGTACAGCTTTCGTTCTGCGGTGAAAAGGACGGCTTGCTCCTAATAAGTGCTGAATAACAGGGTACGCAAACAATTCGAATCCTACGTAGCAGGCCGAGGGATTGCCCGACAATCCAAACAGTAATTTGCCATTGAGTTGAGCAACTGTTGTTACGCTTCCTGGTCTCATCGCAATTTTATTAAACAACACTTCTGCCTCAAGTTTCTTATATAAATCAGGCATTAAGTCAAAATCGCCTACCGACACTCCCCCTGTAGTAATCAAAAGGTCAACCTCGTCTACAGCAGAACTTAATGCTTCAAAGCAAGTATTAAAATCATCTTCTAGTTTACCTAAATATACAGCTTCTGCACCAGCACGCTCTATCTGTGCTGCTGCCATAAAAGCATTGGAATTGCGAATCTTCCCCGGTACGAGAGGCTCCTCTACATCCAGAAGTTCGGTTCCAGTGGCGAAAATGCCTACCTTTGGCTTTTGGTATACTTTTATTGTACTATATCCAAACGTTGCGAGTATTGCTTGCACTCCCGGATTCACTTTTTGACCTACTTGCAGCAGCCCTGCGCCTTTTTCTACTTCTGAACCTTTTTCAATCACATTCTGCCGAGGGGAAAGCTCTCTTTTAATCTTCATAAAAGGTTGGTTATTCTTTTCAAAGGTTTCACAGACTTCAAACATAGCTACACAATCAGCACCTTGCGGAATCTCCGCTCCTGTCATAATCCTCACCGCTTCTCCTTTGTGAAGGGGGCGGCTGGCTCGGTGACCCGCACCAACCTGCTCTATAACATGAAATTCACTACTCTCGCCTTTTCCAAGCCCTTTCGTATCAGCGGACCGAAGAGCAAAGCCATCGTATGGAGATTTATCAAAGGGAGGAACAGCGTTTGTTGCAGTGATGTCCTCTGCTAAATATCTTCCATGGCTTTCTTCTATGGAGACTGTTTCGATTCTGCCTATTTGCTTCCAGTTCATTACTTGATCAATCGCTTGCTCGACCGGTATAGGTCTTCTATGTAGATTCATTTTATTTTCGTCCCTTACGTTAAATTGGCTTCCCACACCTTTTTCTAGACCATAACGAAACCATACATTTTTTTCAAAGCTTTTGTTTCGCTCTTCTCACTGTTTTTCCCGGAAGTATCAGGGGTATAAACCATTTAGGAAAATAAATAAAGGAGGATGACAAGATGACGAGTACATATGATCTTATTGTTATAGGAACGGGAGTAGCTGGCGGTAAAGCAGCTACAGTGGCAAAGAGAAGGGGATTACATACCGCCATTGTTGATGAAAGGCCATTTGGCGGTACATGTCCCCAGAGAGGCTGTGACCCTAAAAAAGTGTTAGCCGGGATAGCCGAAATTTATGATGATACAAAAAGGGTTCTTGGAAAAGGCATTAAAGGGGAAGTGGAACTTGACTGGAAAGATTTAATGGATTACAAAAACACTTTTACTTCACCCGTCCCAGAAAGCACTGAAGAAGCTTTTAAGAAACAGGGTATCGATACCTTTCATGGAACGGCTTCATTTGAAGATGATCATACTATTAAAGTGAATGACACGATCCTAAAGGCAGATAAAATAGTCATAGCATCAGGTGCTTCTCCTGCTAAACTGCCTATTGAAGGAAACCAGTACTTAGTGACAAGTGATGATTTCTTTGAATTAGAACAATTACCAGAGCGCATTTTGTTTATCGGTGGCGGATATATCTCTTTTGAATTTGCTCACCTCTGTGCAAGGCTCGGCAGAGAGGTCATTATTGTCCATCGTGGTAAAGAAGTGTTAAAAAACTTTGATAAAGAAATCACCAATAAGCTTGTTGAACATTCTAAGGATTTAGGAATCAGTATTCACACCAGCACTGAAGCTCAAAAAATCGAAAAGCTTGATAACGGGAAATATCTTATTCAAGTTAAGAAGTTCGATCACCAGCATGAATTTAACGCGGATCTAGTTATTCATGGAGGAGGTAGAACAGGAAATGTAGATTCATTGAATTTAGCTGCAGCGGGAGTAGAATGTTCAAATAAAGGGATATTGGTTAACCATAACCTGCAATCCATTTCTCAATCTCATATTTACGCAGCTGGTGATGTGGCAGATACAGGCATGAAACAGCTCACTCCTGTGGCAGGAGAACAAGCAGAGAGACTTCTTCACCATCTTATTGATGAGAAAGAACAGTCTCCTAGTTCCACGCCAATCCCATCCGTGGTATTTACTTATCCAAAATTAGCTTCTGTAGGAATTACTCAGCAGGAAGCGAAAGAAAATAACATCCCTTACGAAGTGCAATCAAGAACGATCACTTCCTTTTTCACTTATCAACATACACAAGAGGAAGGAGCTTACGCCAAGCTATTAATCAATCCTTTTACCGATGAAATTATCGGTGCCCACTTCTTGACCAGCTCTGCTGACCATTTAATCAATCTCTTTACCCTGGCTATCGTTAAGAAAGCAACGAAACAGGAATTACAGCAAATGCTTTGGGCCTATCCAACAGCCGAAAGCGATATTCCAAGTTTCTTTTAATTTACCAGCAGCCCCGGACCTTTGTTTTCATGGGTTCGGGGTGCTGCAATTCTCATGCCTCAAGTCTGAGGGATAAAGAGAGAGCAAATATGGTCTAATATTTCATCTGGAGAATACCCGCGCACGTCCCTTTGAAATAAATACTCCTCGCTCTTTAAAGCTGCAAGCAAAATGTCTGCTTTAAAAGTACTATTGGAGTGATGTTCATCCATCTCTTCAAATAAGCACACTATTTTTTCATGTAATTCAGTGAATAAAGGACTTCGAGCCGTTGCTGGCCGTTGGGCAGATTCTCCATCCTCGACACCTTTCAATAACTGGGATTTGCTTTCCCGGAACTGTATGAACAAGCTCAAAATCCCTTTTAAACGCTCATGAGGAGGTTCAGTATGGTTATCTTCCAAATAGGAATCAATACTTTCAAAGCAAAGCACCACATTATCTTTAATTAAAGCCAGACATAGTTCACCTTTATTCCGATATCTGCGATAAAGAGTCCCCGCTCCTATTTCAGCTTCAGCAGCAATTTGATTCATACTGACTGCTTCCACTCCCTTTTGGGTAAATAAATTATGGGCTGCGTCTAGTATCCGCTGACGATTCTGGGCGGCATCACGCCGTTCTGTCCTACCGGGAGACAAATTTCTGTTTTTTGACATCGTACCACTCCTTTACTCCATTTCTTCCATCTTGACAAACGGAGACCTATCCGGTTATCCTGAAACAGGAGAGTTCTCCACTTAATTTTATCTTAATAAAAAGGAGCATACAACCTATGAAAAATCAGGACGGCAAATCTGCACTATTACTAATGGACTTGCAAAAGGGCATTGTTTCCCGTTTTGCAGAACAAGACGAAGCTCTATATCCGTTCCAGAAAGCATTAGAGACGGCTCGCAAGCATGAAATTCCAGTCTTTTTTGTACGCGTTGGGTTTAGCGAAGGTTATCCTGAAATTAATCCAAAGAATAAGACTTTTTCAGCTATTTCCCAATCAGGCGGAATGACAATTTCAGAAGAAGCTACTCAAATTCACGATTCAGTAAAACCTCTGGAAAATGAACCGGTTATTACTAAATACCGTGTCAGTGCATTCACAGGCAGTAATCTTGAAGTGATCTTAAGGGCACAGGGAATTGATCATCTTGTTTTAAGTGGAATAGCGACAAGTGGTGTAGTTCTTTCTACTTTACGGGAAGCAGCTGATAAAGACTTTTCGATAACCGTGCTGAAAGATGCTTGTCTAGATTCAGATCCAGAGGTTCACGAAGTACTTACTGAAAAAGTGTTCCCAAAGCAGGCTGAAGTCAAGAATATTGCTGATTGGACAGATCATTTAAACTAGAGGTATTGTAAAGAACCTTCTTAAGAGATGACCTCCTTAACATAACAAGACTAGGTTGACTATGAACGCTTCCTATAGAAAGAAGGAACTGACATGGCTCGCACGATTTTATACCTTTTAGCTGCCATTTTAACTGGGTGGCTGTTATCCTTGCTGAATATCCCAGATGGCTGGCTAATCGGCTCACTGCTTTTTGGAATCTTTTTCCGGATTAAAATCAGTGAGATTTCCATGCCGTCTTATTTGTTTCCCTTTTCTCTTTCCTTAATAGGGGCAAGCATTGGATTGACGATGCAAACGAGCATGTTCAAGGAAGTGGCTTCTTTCTTCCTGCCGCTTCTAATTAGTTTGATTATCATTATGCTTGGGGCTTGGGGTCTGAGTAAAATATTAGCCCGTTATTCAGCTCTCGATCCAACCACTGCTTTATTCTCCTGCATCCCGGGTGGAGCTTCTGCTATGCTGGCATTAAGTGAAGAATACGACGCAGATCAGCGAATCGTGGCGGGGTTTCAGATGACTCGGGCAATGTTTGTAGCCATGTCTATTCCCGTTTTAGCAGGACTTGTTGCCCATTTGACCGCTAATGGAAGTGAGCAAGCAGCAACTCATGCAGCAGAATCAGTCAGTAGCACGACTGCCCCGATGCTGTTTCCAGGTTTTAAAATTCTTTGTGTTTTAGCCATTGTTGCTCTGGCCCTATTCCTTGCGAAAATAGCAAAAATTCCTGCCGGGCAGCTTTTATATGGCATGCTGCTTGCTTTTTTGGTTAACCAATTTATATTTCACCTTGGATCTTTACCTGGTACCTTTGTGGGAATCAGCCAAGCTCTGCTTGGTGCAATTATTGGTTTGAGATTTGACCGTGCTACTTTAGTTCAACTGAAAAAGATTGGCTGGCTCAGTGTTGGAATCTTGATGATGTACTTGGTGTTAACCTTCGTCATCTCCTTTATTTTTTTCGAGACTACATCTCTAAATTATGTTACAAGCATGCTGGCCATGGCTCCAGGAGGCGCACCGCAAATGTCCTCTACAGCTGCCGTCCTTAGTCTTGATGCCTCAATTGTTGCTTCTCTTCAGCTGGTTCGTTTGTTAACGATCTATTTGCTGCTACCCTTTGTTATTCCTTACGTAGTAAATAAACAAGCGGTTCAAAAGAAGAATAGCAGCTAATCATCATAAGAGATTAGAAAGCATCAAAAGCCAGGGTAACTCCTTTTAAAAAGTAAAAGCTATAAATCCTTTTCCATGGATTTATAGCTTTTTTTACATAATGGAGTTAACGCCCCCCCAAAATTCCGTCATGATCTATATTTTTTGCCTTTCCCTGAATTTATACTGTGATATGATCCATTTTAACTTTCCCAGTATGTGAATGTGCAGAAATATAAACAATTTTTTTAAGCTCTCATGAGTACACAGTGTCATCCCCTGAATAAATTCTCATTTCTATTTAAGAACAACCTATTTACGGATAGAGATTTAATTTATGTCCAGACTATTTAAAAAGATTTCTTTTAGGAGGCGCTGCATCTTGGAATTATCAAACAACCCCACCCTGCTTTGGTTTGTAGGAATTTATGGCGTGATTATGATCGCTATGGGTATATATTTTTCTAGGAAGATATCAAATAGTGAAGACTTTATACTGGCTGGCAAAGGCTTAGGTACAATTGTGTTAACGGGTACCCTTCTTGCCACTTGGACAGGCAGCGGAAGTATTTCCGGTGGAGAGACTTCCATGGCCTATAGCTTTGGAATTATCCCTGCATTGCTCATGATGCTCCCTACACTCTTGGGAATTGGGATTCTTTATTTAATTGCTCCAAAAATTCGGGAGTTCGGGAAATACACTGTATCTGGAATTTTAGAAGAAAAATACGGGAAAACCTCGAGAATGATGGCAAGTATTATTATCATTCTTGCCTTTGTCGGTATTGTTTCCTACCAAATGACTGGACTCGGATTTATCTTAAACTTGACGACGGGAATTTCTGTAGAGGCTGGAACTATAATTGGTGCCATTATGATTATTTTCCTTGCGTCCATCGGAGGTTTAAGATCCGTAGCCCCGACAGATGCTTTAAGTGCTTTCTTAGCGATTGCGGCTTTATTAATCACTCTGCCGACCATCATAGTTATTGCTGGCGGATGGGACACCATCACCTCTAATGTTCCTGCTGACCATTTAACTGCCACCGGTTCATTATCCAATATTCAATTGCTCGGTTTTCTTTTACCTTCGTTATTTTTATTGCTTGGAGATCAGAATATGTATCAGCGCCTGGCTTCTTCTAGTGGAGATAAATCTTCTAAGAAGGCACAGATTGGCTGGCTCGTTGGTATGGTGCTTATATCGCCATCGATCTCATTTATTTCTTTTGCTTCGCTATCCATGTTTCCAGATATTGACCCTGGAATGGCTCTGATGGCCACAACTTTAGTTATGCCTACAGTAGTAGGAGGAATTCTATTAGCGGCAGCAACGGCATTTATCGTGACGACAGGAAATTCATATTTATTATCTGCGGCAACAAACGTCACATATGATATTGTTGGAAAATATATTAGCAAAGATGCTAGTGACGCGAAATTGCTAAAACTGACGAAAATTTTTATTATCATTCTCGGGATTTTGGCTTATCTTTTAATTAGTTATTTCCCAACCGTATTATCCGTGCAAATGTATGCGTACACTGTCTATGGAGCCGGTCTTACTCCCGCTCTTCTCGCGGTGTTCTTTTGGAAAAAAGTAAACAAATCCGGCGGTTTATCATCCATGATTGCCGGAGTACTGACCACGCTGATTTGGGAGATCCCCTTGGGGAAACCTTTCGAGTTAAATAGTGTTTTAATTGCATTACCTATTGCGGTACTTGTATTAATTGTGGTGACTTTGATGACTCAAAATAGGTCATTGAGGTATGAATAGTAAATCACTGTTTATAAAAAAAAGTTTACAATGGTAATCACGATTTATAAATGAAGCGGCGCGTACATTTTTGTACCGCCTCTTTTTTTCTCAATAGTCTTAATCACTATAAGATCAAATATGTGGATATACCTAGAGTCTCCACCCTATGATCTGACATTTAAATTGCAAGAAATCTAAATAACTTGCCTGTAATCCCTACTCTTGGTTGAACTTTTACCCTTTACTTGTTTTAAAGCCGATACAATGAGAAAACTGACAATCACTAACAAAAGCCATGAACTTACCTTTCCTAAGTGGACAATACTCCAAGTATCTGATTGGTTCGGATATTGCCATGCTCCAAAGAAAGTGGCGATATTTTCAGCAACCCATATAAAGAATCCGATGAGTACAAAAGAAAGAGTGAGCGGCATCTGATAGCGCACTCCATTCACCTCGAAGGATACCCATGTATGAAAGAAGATTAAGATTACAAAGGCAGACAGCCACCAGCGCACGTCAATCCAGAAATGGTGGGTGAAAAAGTTCAAGTAGATCGAGGTTGCAAGAGGTACGACCATCCATAGAGATGGCCAATGAATTAATTCTACCTTCAGCCTCCTCCAAGCTTGACAAAGGTAACTCGCTACACTTGCATACATAAACCCGCTGTACAAGGGTACTTCAAAAATTTTTGTATACCCTTCTTCCGGGTAAGACCAGGAGCCCATATGTACTTTGAATAGTTCAAGGGTCAAGCCGATGAGGTGAAACAACGAGATTACTTTTAGCTCATCTTGCGTTTCCAAGCCGGACCTTACCATTCCCCATTGCATTAGTAAGCAGATGAATAGCATCCAGTCATACCTTCCCATTAGTGGAAGTGGAATAAATTTGGTAATTGCCAAAGATGCAAATATAACTACAGGAAACAAGCAGGAAAGCGCTTGCTCCCATCCAAAATGAACAAGTTGTCTCACCACCTTCATCCTCTCATCCCTCCGTAACTTTATTTTTTTCAACATCAATTTTTACCCCAAAATCTTACTTAGCTGACAATCTAATGCTTTACAGATGGCTTGTAAGGTTCGTTTTAACTATGCTTACGTTTGCTGTTTTGCCATATTTCCTAACTCCACAACTAAAAAGAAATGGGTCATCCCATCAGAAAAAAGTGAGCTTCCAAACAATTTCATTTTTTTGTGAGCAGCTCTTTTGAAATGGCTAATGATTTGATTTTAATACATTATTTATTGATAATCAATAAATTTTTACTCTATTTCAATATTTTATTATTGATTCATGTGATTTTTATTGATCATCAATTTTTTGCAGACAAAAAAACTCCCTGAACGGGAGAGTGCGTTTTTCATTGAAATGAAAGTATATTATAATTTAATTACTATTACATAAACAGCAATTGAGGTGACACATGGATCTTTTCCGCCCCATCCAATCCCCTTCCCTGTTACATGTTCCAGACTCAAAATATTCTTATAAAGAACACCAGCCAAGTCAAAGGCTCAGAACTTATACAGCCTGTTATTGGACTTTGGATTATCACCCTGGTAGTCAGATCATTCCTCACCGAATATTACCTGACGGTTGTCTCGATATAATCTTTGATTTAACAGCATCTACACCTGAAAAAGGTGCCTTTGTTACAGGACTGATGACTCAATTTGAAGTAGTAAATTTTTCAAGTCGCCAGCATTTTCTTGGTATTCGTTTTTTCTCAACCCATGCACAGCGCTTCATAAAATATCCCCCTGAAGAATTACTAGGTTACCCTGTATCACTTGAAAATGTGTGGGGAAAAGATGCCCTCTCCTTTTTTCAAGAAATCCAAGAAGCGGAAGGAACCGAAGAAAGAATTAATAAGATTGAAACGAAATTAATGGATATGATAAATAACACAGATATTCACTCAAGTTCGAAGTTACTTGAGCAAAGCATTCAGCATATTTACTCAGCAAACGGAATGAGCTCCGTACAATTATTGGCTAAAAACCTAATTCAAAGTGAAAGAAACTTGAGAAGAATCTTCAATCAAGAGCTAGGTGTCTCTCCGAAGGAATTTTCACGTATCATTCGTTTTCAAAGTTTATTGAAAGACTTGCATGACAGCCGGTCTGCAGATTTTATGGAGACAGCTTTGAAATATGGCTATTACGATCAAGCTCACTTTAATCATGATTTTAAAAGTTTTTATGGGCTAGTACCCAGTGCGGTTTTCCCAAGCAAAAAATAAGGGCGTCCGTTTTTTACAATTCCTTATTCAGTTTAAAGGGTATTCTTATAAAGAGCAGTAAATTTAGACAGGGAGGAAAAATTCTTATGAAACCACGAATAACGGTAATCACTCTTGCTGTAAATAACCTTGAACAATCGTTTAATTTTTATAGGCGTGGTCTCGGTCTCCCGAGTGAAGGGATTATAGGCCAGGAATTTGAAAATGGAGCTGTAGCTTTTTTCGAACTTCAAAATGGGTTAAAACTTGCCCTCTGGGAACGCAAAAGTTTAGCTGAAGAAGTTAATCTCCCCATTGACCCATCCAGCTCTATTGAATTTACAATTGGCCACAATGTAGGAAGTAAACGTGAGGTGGATCAGGTCATGCTGGAAGCAGAAAAAGCGGGAGCGAAAATCATTGACCCTGCTAAAGATGTATTTTGGGGAGGATATTCAGGACACTTTCTAGATTTAGACGGTCACTTATGGGAAGTCGTATGGAATCCAGAATGGGAACTAGAGGGATAAAATAAAAAGATGGGTGTCCTTTGAGGCGGTATCTTAGGGTTTTCATTAAACAGCTGCAATAGCACATAAAATCAAATTGGAGCATTTTGGTTTTACGTGTTTTTTGCAGACTTCCTTTTACCTGAGTGTAATGTTCTCAGGTAAAAGGAAAACTCTCCATTTAATAGTTTTTCACTATATTCTCGCCACCCATATTTATATAATCCACTTTTAACCCTACGTGTGGAATCTTTTTTTCTTTTTTCAATATCTCAATGAGTTCTTTTGTTTTTTCCTCATCCGCAGATTCTCTTCCCCGATCCATCCAAATGACTAACGAAGGAGAAACATTCAATTCCCGTATATCGGGTATATCCGTCTCCCCAATGTATTTCCTTGCAATCTTCGTTTGCTCATAATCCACAGTAACCATCTCTGGATGATCAAACATTTTTTCAATGTCATCAATTATAAGATCGTGTAATGTTTTCTCGTAAAAGCTTACGGCATAATCATCTGCCATTGCACCGCTAGATTCTTGCTCATAAACTAAAAACTGTACATCTGTGTCCTTATTTTCTACCTTTGCCGCATATTCAAATCCATTGAAATTCCCCATATTGTCATACAGCGTATCAAAAATCTCCATCTGCCCGGAAAACTCGGACTCTATATATTCTTCCGCTTTAGCTTTAACTTTTTCTTCTTTATCCTTATCCGGGGTCATCTCCACAATAAAAGAAATTACAATAAATCCGATCACACTTAAGATGCAACCAAGAATAATTAAAACCCATTTCGTTAATTTTCTCACCGGATCACCTCTATCTATTTTCTACAAACCCTCCTGCCAGATAAATGTTTTACCTTCAAATTCAGGGTTTTCTTCTTTTTACGGGTTGAACTTTTTCACATGCCCCAATTCATCTATTGTTCGCCGCATTATGCCACACAGCGAGATATCATTTTCATTAACGACGCCATTTCAGCAGCTTATCATCTTGCGCACCCGGGCTGCCCCTCCCATCCGTATTGTTCGTAATGATATAAAGGTCGTCACCCACGATTTCCACATCGCGCAGCCGTCCGAATTGATTCATTACCATCTCTGGATTTGATCCAGTAAAAGACAGCTTTTGAAGAGACTTTCCTCTTAGGGTGGCAATGAATAGATCGCCCTTATAAGCGGCCAGACCTGAAGGGGCCCAAGTATTTTTCCCAGTTTCGAATAATGGCGTCTCCATCCCTTTCTTCTCTTCCTTGCCTCTGATAATTGGCCAGCCGTAATTGGAACCAGGAGTGATGATATTCACTTCATCATGCTGATCCGAACCGTGTTCCGCAGCGAACAGAGTGCCATCCTCGTTCCATGTCAATCCTTGAGGGTTTCGATGACCGTAGCTATAGATATACGAGTCAGGAAACGGATTGTCCTTAGGTACACTGCCATCTCTATTTAATCGCAGGATTTTCCCAGCAAGCGATTGTTTATTTTGAGCAAGATCTTTATTCAACGAATCACCTGTGGTGACATAGATTTTATGATCGGGTCCCAATTCAATTCGACCCCCATTATGGAATTGGGCTCCAGGGATTCTTTCTAATAGAACATCGGTTTCTTTCCACGTCTCCCCTTCTAAGGTTAAAACAACCAACCGATTTAGAGTGGTATCACCGTCTTGATATGTATGATAGGCGAGTGCCACTTTATTTTCCGGAAAGTCCGGGAGCAGTTTAAATCCTAATAGTCCCCCTTCACCCTTTTGAGTAATCGGTTTGTCGGTGTGAACGACTTCCCTCTTTTTCTGTTCTCCTTCTTCCCATTTAACAATGGTTCCCTCTCGCTCCGTTATATAAAAAATCCCATGACTCTCTTCAATATCCCAAGGTGAATGTAAGTTTGTCAGCACAGTTTTTATTCCTGTATTCTTATTCCCAGATTCGTTTGGTTTGTTATTCTCCTCTTCCCAAGGAGCACACGCAGCAAGAAAAATTAGCAATACCAGCAGGATTTTAGACATGCTCACCATCTCCAATTTTTACCTAGTATAACAAATGTTTTGTTAAGCTGCTTTTCTGATCTATCTTGAGAATCAAATCATACAAGTTACTATAATCCAAGTGCTTGAATATCAAATAAGAGAGCTTCTGGATATAAGAAATTGCTTAACCATATTATTCTTACGGCTTGAAAAGGTATTATGATGGGCAGTCTCCGGGAACGATAAAGAAGTGAAGCCGATTTTTGAAACATTTAATTAGCAGAAGTGACGTAAAATGAGAGATACTATACATATTAACAACAATAGGAGATGTTATATTTGAAACGCTTTGTCTATATACTTATTTTATTTATCCTGGCTGTAAGTGCCGTTTGGTTTTATGTTTCAAACAATTCTACTTCTAATACTCATTCCTCCGATGCAAGCTCACAGGATTCTGCAAATCCAAATTCTGCGGACGAAGCACAAGGGTCGAATCCTTCCACCAAAACAAGGGAGGTTATTAACGAGATTGTAAAGGACGCTGAGAACGGCGAGTTACCACACTTGCCATTTAAAGTGGGAGAAACGAACTTAAACAAGGTAAAACAAAAATGGGGCAATCCAGACAACATCAGCCATACCAATGTAGGATTATACGCTTCTTTTAAATCAAAAAACTATACTATTGGTTATTTCAAGCACTCTCCTATATTTGATATTCGTTCTTATGAAAATGAACTTCAGGATCTTACCAGAAAAGATATCGAACAAGTGATGGGTAAGCCAAATCAGGTGTTATCCTATGATAAAAATGAAGTTCATCAGAAGATTTTGATTTATCCGCTTGATAACGGAAATGATTTAAAATGGATTATGAATCAAACGACAGCCGAGAAAGAAACTGCAGCTGTGGATCATATTTCACTCTATAACCCAGACATCGCTGAAAATTCTCTTTCTGCTCAGTTAAATAACATGTCTTTAGCTGAAAAGATCGGTCAGATGGTATTGATAGGAATGAACGGATTAACTGCAGGCAGTGAAGTGGAAACCATGATCAAAGAGGAACATATCGGTGGAATCATTCTTTATGGCGAAAACATTAGTACTCCAAATCAAACTCTTAAGCTGACCAATCAATTAAAAGCCATAAATCAGAACGTAAATCCCTCCATTCCTCTGTTTATAAGCGTTGATGAAGAAGGCGGGATTGTGGAAAGAATGCCGAACCCTATTCTCCCTATGCCTTCGAGTTATAATATTGGAAAGAAAAACGACGCTGATTTATCTTATCTGGCCGGACAGACCCTTGGTGAAGAATCAAGTGCCCTAGGTTTTAATATGAATTATGCACCCGTTCTAGATGTTATAAAGAACCTTTCCACCTCCGCAATTGGAAAGCGATCATTCGGAACGGATCCTAAAATGGTAAGCCGGCTGGGGAGTGCTACAATGAAGGGGTTGGACTCAAAGAACGTCATTCCCGTACTAAAGCACTTTCCGGGATATGGAAGTGTGAGTGTAGATGCCCATAAAGATTTACCTACGCTTGAATATGACAAAGAACAATTAGAAAATCAGGATTGGCTGCCCTATAAAAATGCAATTGATCAAGGTGCAGACGTCATTATGGTGACTCACATGCTAGTCCCATCACTGGGAACAAAATTCCCCTCCTCAATGTCACCTGTGATAATCACGGATATGCTAAGGAAAGATTTGAATTTTAATGGACTGGTTATGACAGATGACTTGACCATGGGTGCGATAGAAAAACACTATTCCATTAAAACAGCAGCCGTGCAATCAGTTAAAGCTGGAGCAGATGTAGTCATGGTCGCTTTTCATGAAAACCAACAAAAAGGAGCGATCAGTGCCTTAAAACAAGCAGTTAAAGAGGGAAAACTTTCTGAAGAACGAATTGATGACTCCGTTTATCGGATTTTGAAAATAAAACAAAAATACAAACTCTCTAACCAGCAGCTAAATAACCCTGACATCTCATCGCTAAACCGAAAGATTAAGAAAATTAAGCAGAGTATTAAATAATCCTCTGTCTTAGCTATATAGTTTTCCTTAAGAATACTGAAACACAAGTTTATAGCCCATATTTAATCCGAATGAGGATGATAGGATATCATCTCATTCGGATTTATTATTCTATAGAAGTCAGGGTACCCACAGCACATACATCCTACCGTTTCCCCTCTAATGAACAGATAATCAAACTGGGGTTGGCAGTCGAGCATTCCTTGATTTAGGTGGGTACTGTGCCCTGCTTCTTTACAGGTTCTTATAAAAATAGATGATGCTTAAGTTTAATGGCATCTATTTTTCGTTCAATTCTTTCCTTACGATGAATAGATACTTCTCTTGTTTCACGGTTTTGACGTTCGATGAAAACCGTGAAAATGATAAAGTTTAATCGCATGTTCATACCTCCAATCCTGTATAACCTTCGCTATGCACTATCTTTCTCCACATTTAACCAAGCCATAAATTCAATCTTTCTCATTTCCAACATTTATAATTCTCCTCTCTAGTTGTAATGTAAGAACGCTGCTTTGCGATCAATATTTTTCTCAATTTCACAGGGACTGTATCCAGGTAAGGATGGATACTTCTTTCGTTTCCTCTTGCTGACTTGAACCGTAAAAATAAAGAATTGAATTGTCATCATCATCACCTCCTTAAGAATTTTTATACAAAAAAGGTAAAATTATCCTTTTTCAAGCATAATAAAAAGCCACAGGCTTCTGTGACTTTGCTAAATAGATAGAGAATGGATACTTTCTCTAAAAAAGCCACAGGAATACAATATGCACCGCCTGCAGCTAATATGACTGAATTTTAATAAAAGATTAAATTAATTTCGGTCAGCGCAGGCCATTGTCATGTTATTCATTGTTTTATAAGATTTAACAGCATCTACAAATAATTTCATCATGATTCCGACCTCGCTTTCGTTAAGTTTAAATTTTCTTCTTACAATGGAATTATATAGAAACGTTTTCTAAAAGTAAAGAACTTTTTGAAAATTTGTCACATTTTCAACTTGACATTTTCTTCTCATCATTTTCAAGGACCTTGTCGATCTTAAGATCAAGCCTATGAAGGATTTTTAAAGCATCTGACTTATCCATCTGTTTATAATGGTGCAGCCCATTAGGCTGTTCATCAATCCGATCGGCTTCTGCTACTACATACTGTAAGGGTGTGCGTTTATTATCCAAATCAAAGTTCAGGTAACTATCCGTGTGTAGCAGTACGGCGACCGATACTTCTTTTGCTACTAACCGATCTTCACCTAGTCTTATAAGCAGCTTATGAGCTCTTTCAGCCCCTTTAATTGCATGAATGTCATGTTTGCGGTATTCATCATAATCCCATTTTCCATCACGGTACCATTCGTAATGTCCCATATCATGCAGCAACGCTGATTTCGTAGCAAGGTTAGGATCAACTTCATTCTTGACTGCTAAATCGAAGGCATAGCCGGCGACAGTCACCGCATGATTGATGCCGGATCGCTGTAAATATTTCTGCGTAATTCTATGTTTAAAAACGTCTACCAGCGTGACTCTTGTCATAGGATCTCCTCCACATTTTTTTGAAAAATAATATATCACGGTTCTTCTATTCCTACAAGTTTACTATAACAGAGTCTTCCCATTCATAGAGGGGTTTACCCTTTCTTTTAAAAAGGAAATAAGCGTTAGAGGAGGTTTTGAGTATGAACTTTACAGAAGATACTGTTTTAATTACTGGAGCAAGCAACGGAATAGGGAGAGGTCTCGCATTATCCTATGCAGCACAAGGAGCTAAAGTTATTACTTGTGATAAAGATGAAGAACATGGCAGACAATTAGTTGGAGAAATTCGGGAGCAAGGAGGGAACGGCTACTTTTATTCCTGTGATGTAACTGATCCACAGCAAATCGAGAAACTATTCACTACTATTGAGGAAGAAATTGGTACGTTCACCATCTTGATTAATAATGCTGGGATCAGCAGCTTTAAATCGATGTTTGAGCTTGAAATTGAAGAATGGGAGGAAATAATTCATACAAATCTCAGAAGCGTATTTCTGTTCTCTAAACTAACTTCCGGTATATGGAAGGAAAATAATATTCAGGGACGTATCGTAAACATGGCCTCTACACGAGCATTTATGTCAGAGCCTGATTCAGAGGGATACGCCGCTTCTAAAGGAGGAATTATAGCGTTAACTCATGCGATGGCGGCGAGCCTTTCTAAAGACAGCATTAGGGTCAACTCCATCAGCCCAGGCTGGATACAAACGGAAAATTATGAGGATCTTAGAGACAAAGATCACCTTCAGCACTTATCTAATCGTACAGGCAAGCCAGAAGATGTAGCTAAAGCCTGCTTTTATTTAACCGATATAGAAAATGACTTCGTTACTGGAGAAAATTTAGTAATTGATGGCGGGATGACTAGAAAAATGATTTATGAACATTGAGAATTTCTATCTTGAAAACTTCATGTTTATCTGAAAGAGGAGACGGGTAAAGCTATATCAAGATAAAAACATCAGGGAGGTTGGTCGAATTGAAAGAACTTTCTTCTTATCATGTATACTTTCATCAGCCATTAACGACAAATCAAATTGTTAACATTCATAAACTTTCTACAAAAAATAAACAGAGCGTTTATCTTCACCAGAACCATCTAATTGCAGATGCGGGTCATCTTACAAAGCTATTATCATTCTTCCTATTTGTAAATGTGGATGAACCTGTTCTGTTAATTATTGACGGTGAAAATGTGGAGGATGTCTATGAAGAGCTTCAAAGTCTATGTACAGATAACATTTCTGAAGTTAATCGTAGAACTAGATATTCAGAACAAATCATGAACAGCCGCACTTCTATCACTGTCTAATTTCACCGCGTAATCAATAATTTTCATTTTTAGTGATCACTTTATGATAGGGTTTACTTTCACCCTCCCCACCATTATAAAAACGTCTTGTTCCATTAAGGAGCAAGGCGTTTTTTGTGAACAATTCTTGTTAACTATTTTATTTACCCTTCAATCTCCGCTATACTAAAAGTGTGAAAATTCACACTTAAAGGAGTGAAGATGGATGTATGATGTAGGTATTATTGGCGCAGGACCTGCAGGAGCAAGTGCAGGTTTACTTACTGCAAAAGCAGGAAAGAAAACCGTATTGTTTGATAGCGGTAAGAGTATCACAGCAAAAGCCTGGGTTGAAAACCATTACGGTGTTGATGGAATTGAAGGCCCTAAGCTCTTAGAAAACGGCCAGAAACAAGCGGCTAAATTCGGAGCAGATATTGTTAAAGAAGAAGTGAAAGAAATTCAATCTAATGGCGGTGTGTACAAGATTCTTACTTCCGAAAATTCCTACGACGTGGATCATATTATTTTTGCTACGGGGATGTCTACTAAGCTTGCGGAAAGCTTCGGTCTGGAAGTAGTAGATGGTAAAGAACCTAGAGTCGCGAAAATGATTAAAGTAGATGAAAGCGGACATACGGACCAATCAAAGATCTGGGCAGCAGGTACTGTGGCAGGAGTGAGTGTCCACACGATCGTTACCGCTGGTGATGGAGCACAAGTGGCGATTAATGTTATCAGTGAATTAAACGGGGAACGGTACGTAGACCACGATATCTTAAAATAATAACAAAAGTTAGACTGAGTAAGAAGTCTTTTAACTTTTATAAAACCCGAACGATGATGACCTTTTAATACCATTCTTCCATCATCGTTCGGATTCTTTGTCCTGCATAAGGCAGGAACTCCAAAAGTTCCCACTGAAAATCACTTAAGTTTCCCCTTTAGACTGAGTTCATTCCCTATAGCCTATCCTCTTTCTCTTTTAAGTTGGAGAGAGTATAGTCCAAGTCATTATTTTGGCCGGCGCTCTTCAATATCAACGGAGATTTCAAACTCATTCCACATAAGAAGCACCCCTTTTACATTTGATACTTGTAGTATAGATCGCTTCCGGTTTTTTTATAACTGTCAGGCGAGTGATTTCATCTCAGTCTTTAGACGGAAAAGAAGCTTGCACCCATCAGGGTGCAAGCTTCTTAATCAAACCATCCTTTATTTCTAAACCATGAGTACATTCCGACAGCTATTGCAATCATCACAATCCAGACTACAAAATATCCATACCTTGAATCCAGCTCCGGCATATTACTAAAGTTCATCCCATATATCCCTACGATAAACGTAAGAGGCATGAATATCACTGAAATAACCGTTAATATCTGCATAGTTCGATTCGTTTGGTGTGAGTTGAGTGACAAGTAACTGTCCCTGATATCCTGAGTCATTTCACGATTTGAAGCTATCATTTCTGCCACTTTAATTAAGTGATCGTGAATATCAGCAAAGTATTCACGCCGATCTCTTACACCGTCAAGATGGTGAGTATTCAGCACGCGGTATAATAAATCCCTCATTGGATGAACCGTCTGCCTTAAGGCAAGCAATTCACTGCGACGGTCAAATAGTTCATCAAGCAGTTTCTCCATAGATAATTTACGCGTATTATCCTCAATCTCATTAATATGATCTTCAATTTGATAGACGATGGGGAAATAGTTATCTACGACTTTATCCAGCAATTGATAAAGAACAAAATATTCATCCAGCGATTGTGGATCGCGATTTCTTTTCAAAAGACTCCTGGCAGACTCTAAAGCAGGCGAATCTTTATTGTGATACGTCACAATAGAACATTCCCCTAAGAACAGATCAATCTCCTGTTTTTCCAGTGTCTTTTTGTTCACAGAATGGATAACAAAAAACGTGTGGTCATCATAATAATCAAGCTTCGGGCGCTGCAATTCGTGGAGGCAGTCCTCAATGGCCAGCGGGTGAAAATGAAAATATGATTCCAAAAGTTTAACTTCTTCTGCCGTAGGATTATTGAAATCCACCCAATACCAATCGGCATCCATGAGAGTAAGCTCTTCCAATGTCAACCCTTCGAGGATCCCTTTTTCCTTTGAAAATGCTGTAACCTCAATCATACTATCACCCTTCATTTATGTACGCATGTATCTAAATGTATTCCCCTTTTCAACAGATAGAAAACCCAGAAAGATAACTCATTATCCTCTATCGAATATGGTAGGATAATAGTAAGATTCCAGCTAAAGGAGAATGGATATGGGTAACGCTTTAAAAAAGGTTGCACTGCGCGGGGAAAAGGTCTTCCTGCGAAGTTTAAACGAAGAAGACCTCCCTATACTTTGGAAGCTGATCTACGGAGACAAAGATCCAGTTTGGAAAAAATGGGACGCGCCTTACTATTCGCTTGAGCCCCATACTCTAGAAAGTTATCGAAGTCATGAGCATGCTCGAGTCGAACGATTGAAAAGGGATGAACCTGACTCCCGCCTAGTCATTATCGTTCAAAATAAAATCATTGGCACAGTAACCTATTACTGGGAGCACAAACCTTCTTTATGGCTTGAAATCGGTATAGGAATCTACAATCCTGCCTTTTGGTGTAATGGGTACGGTACGGAAGCTCTTGGATTGTGGATTGAACATTTATTCAATTCCCTCCCTATCGAAAGAGTAGGCTTAACTACTTGGTCCAAGAATGAACGGATGATGCATGTGGGTAAAAAGCTAGGGATGAAATTAGAAGGCAGGCTACGAAAATGCCGATTCTTCGAGGGAACATTTTATGATTCCATTCGTATGGGCATTCTTCGAGAAGAATGGGAAAGCCGTCAAAATATTCTTTCCCCACCTTAACGGGTAGCAGCCCAATCATTCGTTGATTTTAAAAAGTAACAGGATGATTGGACTGCTTGCCCTGACTCCGGATAACTGTAAGGAATAATAAATTGCCGCTTTCAAAACATAGAAAAGCCGAACCAATAGTCATCGGTTCGGCTTTTCTATTATAAATATCTATCATTGATTCAATTCTTTAAACTTATCCTAGCTGCTTGTTAAGCGGAGGTACTATTTGTTTTTTACGAGAGACTACACCTTCCAGGACTGCTTGATTTCCATCAAGAGTAACTCCGAAAGCCTGCGCTACGGCATCTGTCTCGCCGCCAACCGCAACCACAGTTGAATTATTGGAAAGTATGTCAGTCACTACGAGCAGGAACAAATCAAGATTTTTATTAGAAACGGCTTGATTTATAGATTCCTCAAGCTCTGACTTTCGAGCAAGTACGTCATTCGTGTCTACCGTATTAACTTGGGCAATTTCGACTTTCTTGTCCCCCATCTGGAATTCTTTTGCGTCGAGGGAAATAAGCTGATCGGCGGATTTGTCACTAATATCAGCACCAGCTTTCAGCATTTCAAGACCAAACTGCTCTGCATCTACACCAGCAATTTCAGCTAGTTCTTCTGCCGCTTGTTTATCTTCATCAGTGCAAGTTGGGGATTTGAATAGCAAAGAATCAGAAATGATTGCTGAAAGCATTAAACCTGCCATAGTTTTAGAAACCTCTTTGCCATTCTCTTTATACATTTTATTTAGGATAGTTGCTGTACATCCAACCGGTTCAGCACGATAATAAAGCGGCCCCTTTGTTTCGAAGTTAGCAATACGGTGGTGATCAATAACTTCCGTAACCTGCACATCTTCAATATCGTCAACACTTTGCTGGCGCTCGTTGTGGTCTACAAGAATAACTTGCTCTACTTCATTCGCCACAGTATTTACCAGTCGAGGTGCTTCTACACTAAAATGCTCCAGAGCATATTGAGTTTCCCCGTTAATTTCCCCTAAACGCACCGGCTCAGTATCATGCCCAAGAGCTTTCTTTAAATCTGAATATACAATCGCTGAACAAATTGTATCTGTATCAGGACTTTTGTGACCAAATATTAATGTTTTACTCATCTCAACTACATCCTTTCTGCTATCAATATGTAAAGTAATTCAATTTACCAGGTTACATTATAAAATAAAACACTGATTTAGTCGAACTTCGTGAACATCACGGGATTCTTATCACATCTATCTTAGCACAATTTTTCTAGTCTCAAAAGGAAAGATACCGCTGCGTTGTGCAGAAAATCATTCCAAGTATTTTGACGTCTAATGCCCATTTATCCAAATGCCTAATCTAGCTGAATTCATTCCTCCTAGAAGGAAATTCGGCCATTGCAGTACCTTCATAAAATAAAGATAACCCGAACCATGAAAATAAAAGGTCCGGGTTAAACGGCGAATAAAATACTCTTGTACCAGGCTTTTTTATTTGAAATTTCTCCTGGCACTTATGTGTCTGTCCTCTTCATACCCTTGTTCCTGCATTATTGAGCTAAAATGTAATAAACATTTTCATTTAAATGTCCGGTTTCTAATTTAAATCCCTGTTTTGAAGCAGCTTTGGCCATATCTTCTGAAGAAATCCGATGGTTAAGAGGCGGTCCTTGATCAGAATCGCGTTTTTCCCAATCCAGAATCAGAAGTTTTCCGTTTTCGTTTAATACTCGGTCTACTTCTTTTAAGGTTTGCTCAAGGTCAGAAACTTCGTGAAGTACAAAAGCAGTCACGGCCCTCTCAAAAGAACCATCCGGGAAATTCAGCTTTTCTATACCGCTTTCCATTCGTTCTATATTGTCTAATCCTTCTGATTCTGCTCTTGCAGCCAGCATGTCTAACATTTCCATTTGCAGGTCCACGGCCGTCACCCGCTCCTTAGTTGCTTGTGCTAATGGGAGAGTTAAATATCCATTTCCAGCTCCAAGGTCAGCAATTTTTTCATTGCCTTGCAAATCTAAAAGCTTAATAATTTGATCTACTGGCACAGTTTTTTGTCGGTCATCACTTAACAGCTTTTCCGCTTTTTCTGGTGAAAATAATCGATCTGACATATTCATATCCTCCTATTGATATCTTAGTAGAACTCTTACATTTTGAATAACCTGAATATCCTAAAGATGCTTTACATAGTCATCCCTTACCTACTATTTCCCGTCCTATCCTAAAAATATTCCCCCCTTTATTAAATCGGCAGGGGGATTATCATAAGATTTTGAGGGATGACCCGGTCCTAAAACGATGGTAAAAAAATAAAAAAGGCGTCAGTTCACTGACACCTTTCTTAAGTCTGATGAATTAAAATTCACTTAGGTCCATGTAAAATACGATTTGTACGATGCGTCCCATATTGTTCCTTCAGCTCTAACCGCCTAAGTTCTCTTCTCAATTTAAAATAGTTTTTCAAGCGAGATTCCTCTAATTCGCCATCTTTAATCGCTCTTTGAACTGCACATCCGGGTTCCGTGTCATGACTGCAGTCTCTGAATTTACATTTATCGCTTAAAACTTCAATATCTGAAAAAGCTGCATCAGAACTTTCTTCCTTACTCCAGAGCTGAAGTTCACGCATTCCAGGTGTATCAATAACCACAGAACCATTTGGCAGTTCAAACAATTCGCGATGAGTAGTGGTGTGCCTTCCACGATTATCAGAAGACCTCACTTCGCTGGTAGTCATTCTTTCTTCTCCCAAAAGCCGGTTAATTAACGAGGATTTCCCTACGCCGGACGAACCTATTAATGCAATGGTTTCTCCGGGAATTAATTCATTTTCCAATAAATCTAACCCTTCTCCAGTTAGATTGTTTATAGCATATACGGATATCCCGGGAGCTGAAGCGGTTACCTCTGCCAGCCTATCTTCCGTCTCGCTGCATAAATCCCGCTTTGTACATACAATAACTGGGAGTGCACCACTTTCATAAATCTGCGTAATATACCGTTCAATTCTTCTTAAATTGAATTCCTCTGTTAAGGCGGTCACAATAAACACCTTATTTATATTGGCAGCTATGAGTTGTTCAGTATGGCTTTCTCCAGCTTTTTTTCTTGATAATAACGTTTCTCTGGTTAAGACCTTATGAATCAGAGCCTTTTCATCTTGATCATAAGGTTCAACAATAACCCAATCTCCAATCGCAGGTAAATCGCGGCTGCTCTCCACTTGATGGTGAAAACGTCCAGAAAGCTGGGCAATATAAGTCTTATCCCTAGTACGAATATCATAGAGACCCTGGGTTACCCGGCTGATTCTCCCTGTTGTTTCCTCAGAGGTTACCTGTAGTTGAAAATGGTTACGAAAATCTTTAAGCTGCTGCTTGTTCATTAAATTCCTCCTGTAGCAGGAGGACCGCAATCAGTTGATGTGTCCTCCTAAATGATTGTATGGATTGGTTTGAGGTTGATAACTTGATTTAATAGACATAACACATCAACTCCTTTACGTTAGTTTCTAAATTATACCACAAATTTATAGTAATCAGCCTCTGGAAACCGCTTTTTTTGCAGATAATGCAGCAAACGTTATCGTTATGGCGCACACAATAATAATCGCAAATACACCTTGCATCAGATCCCAAAAAACCCAGCCATCGATTAATACAGTACGCATACTTTCAAAAATATACGTTGTTGGATTGATCGTTGCCGCTACTTTCAGCCAATTCGCTTCAATCAAATCATAAGGGACAAAGGTTGTACTTAGAAAGATGAGCGGGAAGAATATAAAAGTTCCTGCTTGTGCAGCTTGAGCATTCTTCGTACGCAGCGCTACACCTGCTGAATAACCTGCAAAGGCAAGTCCCCATCCGATAGCAATAAAAATAACGAACAAGATCCCTCCAAAACCTGTAACTGATTCTAGCCCTAATAAATAACCGATGCATATAATTAAAATAGTTTGAACGAATAACTGCAGCATGCCCGCGATAATCGGCCCAAGCACAATGGCGAGTCTTGAAGCAGGAGTGAGAAGAAGTCTTGAAAAGAACCCATTCTCTATATCCTTCACAATACTCTGCCCGGCTCCACCTGCTCCCCCGATGGCTGCAGACACTATAGATACGGGAAGGATGAAGGCAAGGTAATTGGCTCCTTCGAAAGTGGGAAGCTGAGAAATACCACTCAATCCACCATCATAGACCAGCAGGAAAAAAGCTGAAATCATCAGGTTGGGAATAAAAGAAAAAGGATTTCTAAGTGTCGTTTTAATGTTTCGCTTTGTTATTAACCAGGTGTCTTTAAAGAGATTATTCCCCATAAGAACGCTCTCCTTCCACTTTCTGTTCACTGGTAATTTTCAAGAAAATATCATCCAATGTAGGAGAGGATAAATTTACGGTGTCTACTTCAATTTGATGCTGATCGAGAATCCGGATGAGTTCCAGCAGTTGTTTTGTCCCATCATCCACATATATATTTAACTTTCCATTTTGCCGGATCGCATCTATGTCATTGGTTTCACTTTTCAGAAGCTGCTCAGCTATTTTCTCTTCTTCTTCAGAATGAAAGGTCATGGCAATCAAATCGTTGCCAATTTGAGCTTTGAGCTCCTTAGGTGTCCCCGTGGCTACAATCTCACCATTGTTAATAATACTAATGCGATTTGCCAGAGAATCTGCTTCCTCCAAATATTGAGTCGTCAAGAAGATAGTCGTTCCATTTTCCTGGTTTAGCCTGCGGAGTTCCTTCCAAATGGCCATTCGGTTTGATGGATCAAGCCCTGTAGTCGGCTCATCCAAAAATAAAATTTTTGGTTCGTTCACTAACGTAAGAGCTAAATCGAGCCTTCTCCTCATCCCGCCCGAATAATTTCCTATCCTCCGGTCCGCTGATTCTTCAAGCTGAACAATTCCTAACAGTTCATCCGCTCTCGTTTTAGCTCCCTGTTTAGAAAAACCGAAGATATTAGCTTGTAATTCAATCATCTCTCTTCCAGTCAAATCAGGATCAACTCCAGTTTCCTGAAGCGCAACACCGATATATTTCCTCACCTTCTCCGGTTCCTTTATAACGTCATGACCCGCCACCATGGCTTTTCCACCAGTTGCATTAATTAGCGTCGTTAAGATTTGAACCGTCGTGGACTTACCAGCTCCATTGGGTCCTAAGAAAGCAAAAAATTCTCCATCCTTCACATCAAAAGAAACATCTTTCACTGCTTTAACGTTTCCTTTTTTAAAAGTTTTCGATAAATTTCTCACTTCAATTCTTCCATTCATTGGGCGATCTCCTCTCCTTGGCTTTCCTATGCTCAGTAAGTCTTTCTCCTTATAAATAACATACCGAATAAAGTGCTGCATTTCACCTATTAATATTTTCTTAAGCACATTGAATGAACCCTCTTTTAAATCTGACGATCAAGGAAAAGAGAGGGCACTGTTCCCCATCGCAAAACTAGACGTTTTTCGCTGTTGAAAAAAGATGGAAAACAGTGGTAAACTCCAATAATATCAAGCCATTCATTTAGTGAGGAGGTGCGAAATGATCCACTTATTCGATGTAACTCGTTTTATTCCTTTCCTGCTAATTGCCGCATTCGTTAATACTTTTTCAGCCTATGTAAGCTTCAGGAGAAGAAAATACTTATACACTATGTTGTCTGGAGTCCTGCAAATTATTTTAAGTATCTTTTTCGCATTTTCCATTGGTCCGGTATTGTTCGGTCTCGGCAGTCTCCAAATATATTTAGGGCTAATCCATATGAAAAAGGCGAAACCTATAAGACTGAACTAATCAGTCTTATAGTCATTTCACCCGTTTCTCAATATAAATACATAGGTCCCCGATAGTTTTGAAGCGCTCAAATTCTTCTTCAGGCGGTAAGACATTCTCCATACCTGTTTCTATTCCCCAATAGGTGATTATGGCAGTAAAGGTCTTTATGAATCGATCACGGTCCCCGCAATATAGCAGTTCCAGCTCCATATCGGACGTCACATATTCTACAGGATGATCATATGTAATATCTAAATACTGGCATACAAACTTGACAGTAGTAATATAAACTTCTACTATTATGGCTTTATTTTGTGTTTGGTTTTTTACGTCCTTCTTGAATTTGTACTGCTCAAAGTCAAATACGTTAGACAAAGGGCTCACCTGCCTAAAAAAATATAGTATAGTAATAAATTCTTCGTCAGCAAAAATTTTTCCTCTAAATTCACTTTAAAATTTTCTTAATTTTTTGTCAATTTACTTTAAATTACTTCCTAAAGATCGTATTAATACAAAATCTAATCGCAATTTGTTAATTTTAAATGAAGTAGGATTATAACTAGGAGGAAATTTTTTATGAATTCAATCATTCAATCTCTATTAAATCACCGTTCGATAAGACAATTTAAAGATATTCCCGTAACAGAAGAACAACTGGATACGATAATTAAGGCTGCACAAAGTGCTTCAACCTCAAGTTATATGATGGCCTATTCCATTATCGGAATAACAGATCAACAGAAAAAAACGGAGCTCGCTGAAATAACTAATCAGCCTTACGTTAAAGATAATGGTCATCTGCTTATTTACTGTGCTGATCTTCATAGACCTGCAGTAAAAGCTTCAAAAGAGGAATATAAAGAAATGCTTCCAAATTTAGAAAACAGTGAACACTTTCTAGTATCTGCCATTGACGCGGCTTTGGCGGCACAAAATGCAGCAGTCGCTGCTGAATCTATGGGATTAGGGATCTGCTTTATTGGAAGTATTCGAAATAATATCGAAAGAGTAGATGAGATACTCGGACTCCCAGATCACGTGATCCCCTTATTTGGGATGGTATTGGGAACACCTGACCACAGCCCAGATCAAAAGCCGCGGCTTCCTAAAAGAGCAATATATTTTGAAAATGAATACCAGGAGCATGAACAAGAACTAGATGCATTTGATGAGCAAATTTTGGCGTATTATCAATCCAGAACTTCTAATTCTAGGAATGATACTTGGACAGATCAAATGCGGAGAAGATTTACTCATCCAATGAGGATGGACGTCACGGATCTTGTCCAGAAAAAAGGATTTAATAAGCGATAAACCAATTTAGAAAGGGTAGGAGAAGTCATACTAAAAACTAAAACATTATTGCCTGGCTGAAAAAAACACATTTTTCTGCCAGGCATTTTTTATTTTTTCAAGTACTATTAATCCCGCTGCTCCCCTTTTTCTTTATAAATGTCTCTGAAAACAGCAGTACCTCTCTCACGAATAGGTATTTACTTCTAAATAAATCAAACCTGAACCATATTTGGGTTCAGGTTTGATAATGTCTATAAAAACCGGACAGCTGCCAAACTTCCTATCAATCACCAATTAGTCCAAGTTTTTTAATAAGCGGTTTAATGGTTAACCCTTGAATTAGTAACGAAAACAACACAACGGAAAATGTAAACAGCAAGACTTCATCTCTTCCGGAAAAATCCTCTGGTAAACTTAGAGCCAGAGCTACAGATAAACTTCCTCGCAAACCTCCCCAATTAAGAAGCAGCCTCTCCTTAACAGATATACCGTTGATACGTCTCGTGCTGAAATATAAAGCAATCGTTCTACCTAGTAATACAATGAGAATCGCTAATGGAATTAATATCCAATTGCCGTTGAATTGTACATTTTGGATTTCCAGGCCAATCATAAGGAAAATGAGAGAATTAGCAAGCAAAGTAATAACATCCCAAAACGTGTTAATATTCGTCCTTGTCTCATCTGACATGCCGATCTTAGCCCCATATTCTCCAAAAATAAGACCTGCAACTACCACAGCAATCACTCCAGAAGTGTGGAAATGTTCTGCAATAAAGTAACTCCCGAAAAAAAGTAAAGCACTGAATGCTATTTCTAAGGGATAATCGTCATATAGACGGATGATCTGAGAAAAAATATATCCCATCGCTAAGCCAATTACTGCTCCACCTGCTGCAAATTGCAAAAACAGCAGGATTCCGTGACCAAGTCCGGACCACCCCATCTCAATATAAGTCAACAGATAGATACTTGATATCTTAAACAGTACGACAGCAATTCCATCATTAAATAGCGATTCACCTTCCATTACAGTGGACAGCTTCTGCGATACCCCTAAGGACTTAAAGATGGATAGCACACTGATGGGATCGGTTGCGCTCATCAATGCAGCAAATGTAAAAGCGACGGCAAGAGGCAGGCCAAGCAGAAAGTAAGCCCCGGCACCAATGCAGATAAAGGATAGAAAAGTTCCTAAAAACGCAAGGCTGACTACTGGCTTTCTTTGTTTATATAAATGAGGAAAGGATAATTTTAACGTTGCGTCCCCTAAAAGAATCGGTAAAAAAAGCGAGATGATGGTTGCCTCAAAAACATCCGACTGTGTTATGTAATATTCTGCGTCTTCCAAATAGGGAATTTCTGTTAGTCCAAGAATTAATCCAACAATGACTAAAGCAATAGAGTAAGGTTCTTTTAACAACTTGGCAATTGCAATGACTGAAACAGAAATAGCCAGTAAAATTAAAATTTGTATAAAAGCTTCATGAAATCCGTCCATTATGTTGTACCTCCATTGGCATAATATACCTTTATTTTGTCATAACTCTTATTCGATTACTAACCTTTACTATTTTATTCACGAAGTTCCCTCTTTTCGAAGTAAGAATAGTAAGCAGATCTTTATATTCTCCCCCATTATTCTCTTTATTTAAAGCTGGCTGTAAATATTTCTTTCGCTTCCACCTTCAAGAGTCGTGCCACTTAAAAAGATTAATCATGTGGATTTGCGGGTAGACACAAGGATGAATTCGTTATGGAGGTGGAATCGTTGGAAAAATTAACAATTAATCATACAGAAAAACAAGCCACCCGGATTGGACTGGGTACTTGGGCGATCGGAGGCTGGATGTGGGGCGGAACCGATGAAAAACAATCTATAAAAACCATCCACTCCGCTTTGGATAAAGGAATTAATTTCATTGATACAGCCCCGGTTTATGGATTTGGCCAATCCGAGGAAATTGTCGGAAAAGCCATTCAGCAATATGGAAACCGGGATGATCTTCTGCTGGCTACTAAGGTAGGAATGGACTGGAAAGGTGAAGATGTGTTTAGAAATGGCAGTAAAGAACGAATTCATCAAGAAGTCGAAGATTCATTACAAAGACTTCAGACGGATTATATTGATGTCTACCAAGTTCATTGGCCTGATCCAGTCACCCCTATTCATGAAACGGCAGAAGCTCTCCATTATCTTCACAAACAAGGGAAGATTAAAGCGATCGGAGTGAGTAACTTTTCACCAGAACAGATGGATATTTTTAGAGAAGCTGCTCCTATAGATACTCTTCAGCCGCCTTACAATTTATTTGAACGGGATATCGAAAAGGGTATTCTGCCATACGTTAAGGAACACGAAATTACCTCGATTACTTACGGTTCCCTATGCCGCGGTCTTTTATCAGGAAAAATGTCAACGGATAGAGAATTTAAAGGAGATGACTTAAGAAACAACGATCCTAAATTCCAGCAGCCTCGTTTCACCCAGTACTTAAATGCTGTCGAGGAATTAGATGAACTTGCCAAAAGTCGTTATGGTAAACGTGTTCTTCACCTGGCCCTCCGATGGGTATTAGATCAGCCAGGTTCTGGCATTGCCCTTATGGGTGGCCGAAAACCAGAACAGTTGGATCCAGTACAGGAAATTGAAGATTTTCACATTGATAAAGAAACAATGAATGATATTGATAAGATTCTTTCAAAGCATATTAAAGACCCGGTCGGACCAGAATTTATGGCACCGCCCGATCGTCAGGATATGGGAATTAGGTAACAGAGAGATGAGGCATTAATCGATATAACTGCAAGATATCTACGCCTTAGCTAAATGGAGAACTAAAGTAAGACACTAAAACGCCCGAACCTGTGAAAATAACCGGTTCGGGCGTTTTTGTCCATCTGCCGTGCTTAATAGATCTTTGCTTCAGCCGATTCAATTTTGACTTCTCTTCTGTGATCAATTATGATTCAATTATAACTAAACTTATCACTTGATAAGCTGGATTAGCGCTAGAAGAAATGACAAAAGAAAGTTTGAGAAACTACAATGAAAAAAACTGAAACAAGAAACATGATTATTCAAACTTCACGAAAGCTATTTATGGAATTAGGCTACAGAGCAGTCTCTACTAGACAAATTGCTGATACATGCGGCATTACCCAGCCTGCCCTGTACCACCACTTCTCAGGGAAAACCGAACTATATGTTGAAGTCATTCGTTCTGTTTCCTTAGAAACAAAGCAATCCATGGATGAGATTCTGGCGCAGAACCTGTCTACAGAGAAATGTCTCCTTAAAGTGGTTTCCTATATGATAAAACACCACCCGAATGATTTAACTCAGATGTTTCACGATATTCAGCATGAGCTGCCTGAACCGGCTCAGAAACAAATTCAAGTGTGGTGGCACGAAGCTTATTTATATCCAATGATTGAGGTATTTAAGAAAGGTTTTACCGACGGCTCTCTGCGGGACCCTCAGGCAAGCGGCTATACACCGACCGTTTGTGCACGGCTTCTCATGACATTAATAAACCATGCTTTATCTTCCACTATCTTTACTATAGGGAAAGAAACAAAAGCTTCCGAACGCAGTGAAGAAGCAGCAAAAAAGATTATCAGCTTCTTTTTGTATGGTTTTGCCTCAGATTCTATTCATTAAGCAAACAATCTTTAATCTCGTATCATCCGATGGGCTGGTACAATTTTTTTACCCTTGGCTTATCAATTGATAAGTAAACGATCATTTATGGAGGTTGATGAAAGTGGAGAATAGTTGGTTTGAAAGATTTTCAGAACGCATCAGCGGGAAAAACGGGAAATGGATAACAGTAGTATTATGGATTATCATGGTTGGAATACTAAATGGATTGCTTCCTCAGGCCAATTCTCAGGAGGATAATGCCGCTAGTAATTTTGACGAAGACGTGCCTTCCGTGGAGGCATCACGCATTGCGAAAGAGCAATTTCCGTCCGATTCAGGCGTACCTGCACTTATAACCTGGTATCGGGAAGATGGATTAACTCAAGAAGACTTTCAGCATATTCAGCAGCTCTCTAAAGAAATTACTGAGGATCCGCTTCCGCACCAGAAAGGGACCATTCCCTATTTCCAGCTTCCCCCTCAGGCGCTTAAGCAGCAAGTATCAGAGGATGGAACTACGATTGTGCAGCCGATTTTCTTTGACGAAAATCAAGAAACAGCGGTGTATAAAGAAGGACTGGAGAAAGTAAAAAGCCAAGTCAAGGACATCTTTGGTTCTGAACCATTCCAAGCCGATATAGACGCCGACCAAACATTGGTGAGCCGCGTTACTGGTCCAGCAGGTATCGCAGTGGATGCAGAGGGACTGTTTTCAAATGCTGATGTATCCCTGCTGTTATCAACGGTTGCCCTGGTTTTAATCTTTCTATTAGTCATTTATCGTTCCCCTATCTTAGCTCTTATTCCGCTCGTAGCGGTTGGATTCGCTTATGGAGTTATTAATCCGTTATTAGGCTGGATGGCAGCTCAAGGCTGGATTACCTTTGATGCCCAAGGATTATCGATAATGACCGTCCTTTTATTTGGTGCAGGAACAGATTACTGTTTATTTCTTATCGCACGATACAGAAGTTTTCTAAAAGAAGAAGAAAGCCGGTTAACCGCTATGAAAAAAGCTTTCAGCGGTACAGCTGGAGCGATTGCAATGAGTGGTCTAACCGTCATGTTTGCTTTACTTATTCTTCTGCTTGCTCAGTATGGGACCCTTCAACGTTTCGCCGTTCCTTTTAGTTTGGCGATATTAATTATGATGATCGCAAGCCTTACCCTCGTACCTGCTTTGCTGGGGATTTTCGGCAGAGGATCATTCTTTCCGTTCATCCCGAGAACCCCTGCTATGGAAGAGGAGCGGGCAAGAAAAAAAGGGAAATCCGTACCGAAAAAAACAACCAAACTTACTATCTGGGACCGTCTTGGCAAACTAGTGATTGATAAAAAATGGATTATTGCTTTAACTACTGCGCTTATACTGGGTGTGTTAGCATTGTTCTCTACCCAGACGAAGTATACCTTTGACACCTTGTCTACTTTTCCAGAGGATACACCTTCCAGACAAGGCTTTTCATTAATCGGGGAACACTTTGATCCAGGACAGCTGGCTCCTGTCCAAATCATCGTTCAGACCGACGGCAAGAGCACAAACATAAAAGAGAACTTAGAAGATCTCTCTTATATAGCTAAAGTTTCTGATGCAAAAAAAGCCGAAGATGACCCGAACCTATTAAGCTATAGCGCAGAATATTCTATGAATCCTTATTCTCAAGAAGCAGTTAACAAAATTAAAAACTTAAGAGATATCTCAGAAAACGCTCTGCAATCGGCAGCTATTTCTAATCCAGAGGATAAGGTATGGATTGCGGGTCAAACCGCTGAGCAATATGATACTTCACAAATCGTTAACCGGGATTCCAAAGTAATCATTCCCGTCATTATTGTCATGATCGCCTTATTACTTGTTCTTTATTTGCGATCTTTAACTGCTATGGCATATTTAATGGCGACTGTCCTGCTCTCTTACTTTAGTGCGATTGGAATTGGTTGGATTATACTTCATTACGGTTTTGGAGTGGAAGAACTACAAGGGTTTATCCCGCTGTACTCTTTTGTATTCATTGTTGCCCTAGGAGAAGATTACAACATCTTTATGATCTCAAGTATTTGGAAGAAAAGCCTCTCCAAGAAATTGGGCCAAGCGATAAGCGAAGGGGTATCGGAAACCGGTTCAGTTATTACCTCTGCCGGATTAATTTTAGCAGGGACTTTCGCAGTATTAATCACTCTTCCTATTCAAGTACTCGTCCAATTTGGTACAGTGACGGCAATAGGAGTTTTACTGGATACGTTCATCGTTAGACCATTTCTCGTTCCTTCTCTTACAGGAATACTCGGAAAGTACGCATTCTGGCCAAGTAAACCGAAACTTAAAACAGAAAGAAGCAAATCTCATTAACTGAGAAGCCGGAATATAGGAATTATACTCTCACTAGACTCCGAACCACGTTCTATTGGTTCGGAGTCTAGTTATTTAAAGGAAGGGCATGCTCCTATTAAGTGCGGATCTGTTAGTCAGCTTTTCGGTTAAAATTTTCAAGTTATTTCCGCCTTTACTTAGTTTAAATGATAGAATAAATTCAAATCAGGAGGTGAATTATGGAGTATCTATACTGGAGCATCATAATTATCTGTTTTGCAGCTAGCTTTGCCAGCTTGATATTCCCGATCATTCCGGGACCGCTGGTTCTTTGGATCGGATATGTAACTTATTACTTTTTTATTGATCGGGATACGCTTTCTCTATATTTTTGGATTGGAATTATTCTATTAACCGTGCTTCTCATCGCCGCTGATATTATAGCGAACAGTTATTTTGTAAGAAAGTATGGCGGAAGTAAATGGGGAGAAAGAGCAGCAGCGGCAGGTGTGATCGCTGGTTCATTTATTTTTCCTCCATTCGGGATCATTCTGCTGCCGCTAATCTTAGTCGCAGTGGCCGAATTAATCCAAAAAAGAACCCCTGAATCAGCTGCCAAAGCAGCCTTAGGGTCATTTCTAGGCTTTCTAAGCGGCTCTATTGCAAAAATCGTTATTCAATTGATAATGATTGGATGGTTTTTCTTTGAACTATAATGGTGTATGGTTCGTTCTACATCTTTTCAGCAGTCATTCCAACCTGATTAATTTTATGGAAAAATCCGCCTGATGATCTCCCACCAATAAGATCATTTGCGGTCAAGGGAAAGCATTTTAAGCTTTGCTAGACGCGATCGATTGTACCTCTGAATAATAATAAAAGGAAGGTTAAAGAGTACGGCGTACATGATATTGATCCAGCCTGCTAAAGGACTGTTGAAGAAAAAGAACAAAGGCGCAGGTAGCATTTGCATCCAGTGAGAGAGCTCTGATCGATAAGTTTGTAATTCGAATTTCCAAAGACTTCCCTTCTCTCTCAAGTCCTTCGCCGTTTTACCAGTTCCATTATTAAACCATTTTCGGGCTTCAGGCAGCCTGTGTTTCCATTTTCTAATCTTGATTTTTTCATAAATGGATCCGTTTTTTTCCCATTTATTGATTTTAAAGATTGTTGAAAATTTCAAAACAAAAGATTCCGGACAGAAAAATACGATGAAACTTATACTTAAATGGATAGCAACCCAGACGGCAGCATTAACTATTATCATGAGGAATCTTTCCCCTTATTTCCTGCAATTTGGCGGCCTTTCCATGTAGTTTGCTTGAACAGAAAGGAATTCAGGAAAGAATAGGCAAATACAATCACAAAAAAGAAAAAGTGAACGGGAAAAAGAGCCGCGTCATACCAATGAAAAGTACCGACCTGCTTTAGAAAACGATACAGTAAACACGATAGGATGACATAAATAATACTACTCCACCACCCAATGTGGATCATATTTACCAGGAATGAAATGATAAGAGAAACCCAAATAATACTTACAATCGACAAAACAGGCGAAGCTGTTCGAGCTCCAGAGGCAAAGCTTTTTGACCAGCCATTTACCACCGCTGAAAAGCGTGAAGGATACATTCTCATATGAACTACTTTTTTACCGCTGTAGGCGAATGTCCTTACTCCTTGCTTTCCCGCTCGTCTTGCTAATGCTAAATGTTCAACAATTTCTCCCCGGATGCTAAAGTGACCCTCCAGCCTCCAATACGTATCCGCCTTAATAATTAAACAAGGTCCGAAGCCACCATGGGTATTCATGCGATTTCTGAAAAAGTTAGTGATTCCTGACGATAGAAATACTATCATATGAAACACAGAGGAAAGTTTTTCCCAGAACGAACGCATTTCATGATAAGGGTGAATGGTTATAAGACACTCTTTTTCCTGGGCTTCTGCAAACTGAATAATTCGGTTGGGGCCATCAGGAGAAAACCAGGTATCTGCGTCGAGAAAGAATAATGTTCTTCCTGAAGACTCTTTTGCACCATGGTAACAAGCCCAGGATTTCCCCTGCCAGTCACTTGGAATTGGCGGAGGGGTTACTACTTTTACTCCATACGATCGGGCAATTTCAGAAGTATTATCATCAGAATCATCATCCACTACTAAAACTTCCTGATGGATACTCTTCTGAGCAAGAATAGATGGGAGCAAGCGCTTAAGATTCTCTGCTTCATTACGCGCAGGAATGATAATAGAGTACGATTCAGTTTCTTTAATTTCTTCTAAAGGAAAAGCCACCTTATGCCAAAAAAGCAATAAAGTAGCTACTACAGCAAAGATCATGAGCCACATCGCTTACACCTCATCTCTTTTACATTTTTCGAATTCGTGAGAACCATAATTCAATCATAGCATGATTCATATATTTCCAATATTTTTAGAGATGAAAAAATTCAGTTCTCTTACACAGCAAATTATTTGCGCTGCTGCATTCGTACAAACAAAAAATGAGAGGAGCTTATTTATGATTACTACGTTGACAGCTAACCTGCTTCGACTATTACCTAACCAAGCAGAAAAAAAACCGCTAGTGGAGTTTCAACCTGTTCAAACAAAAACTGATATCCTTATAGATAACTATGAGCTTAGCACGGCCATCTCCTGCTATTACCCAATAGGAGCTGTAGAAAGACGGCCGGTTTATCTAAACTTTCATGGTGGAGCTTTTATTATGCATTCAAAAGAGATGGATGACCCTTATTGCCGCATGCTTGCTAATGAAACTAAATGTGTGGTGGTGAACGTAGACTATCCCAAAGCGCCTGAGTATCCGTTTCCCATTCCCGTACAACAAAGCTATGACATATTGAACTGGATCAAACATCATGCAGAAGAACTGCGAATTGATCCTGAAAAAATAATAATTGGCGGTCAAAGTTCCGGTGCAAACTTAGCGGCAGTGCTCTGCATGTTATTAAAAGAACGTCATGAACCACAACCTTTACTACAAGTTCTATCCTGTCCCATGCTTGATTTCTCTACTCCCCATGCAGAAAAGCCTGAGCCTGACCCCTGGCGGTCGAAATACCCGCAGGTGGCCAATTTCCTGAATCATTGTTATGTACCCGAGTCCAACCAAGCTGCCCACCCTTATGCTTCTCCTGTTTTGGCAGAAAGACTGGAAGGATTAGCTCCAGCACTCATAATCGCTGCCGAGCATGACGCTTTTCGCCCTGAGGCAGAAAAGTACACAAACAAGTTAATAAAGTCAGGAGTCCAGGTTCAACTGGAACTTTTCGAGAACTGTACGCACGCCTTTCATCATTTAGGACCTAAGGATAAGGCTCAGCAGGCTTGGCGATTAATTGCAGAATCATTGATCAAGGCTGTACAGTAAAGTCCCCCAATAGTGAATGGGTCGTGAATGTCACCCTGTACTCTACGATTTACTGAGTGCTTCATACTTTCCATACATCCCACGTTAACATCATCTTCCCCTCCAGATTATTAAAAAAAGTACTCCAACTGTAAAATAAATTGGAGTACTTTTGAAGAATTGAATCATCTAATATCTTTTAGAATTCATCGGTTTATTTTTTCCCCATCCCCTTTAAGAACTGTAAAATCATCGTAATACTACGGTTGATTTCTGGATCTTTTAAGGATTTCGCTAAATCAAACATCGACGTTTTCTTTCCTTCCGAGGAAGGTTCCATTTCCTCTAATCCATGATTTAACCGGGAGGTCAGATCCCGGATGGCTTTTACATCCAAATCACCTAGTAAGAAAATAAGTTCAGGGAGGTTCTCAAGCAAAGAAGTGTACCTCTCTTTATTTATCTCTTCCACTAAATTGGTAAGAGCCGCATTCTTTTTCTTATTAAAGGCGTACGCGGAATCAAGGGTGCCGCCTTCATCCAAGGCGGAAAGAAGTTTAATCCCCTTTAAAATTGCTTCTTTATTATCTGAGACGGCTTCTTTAACTTCCGAAAAATCCTTCTCTCTTTGTTCCTCCTGAGAAACTTCATAACGTTTAATGGTAGTAATTGACTTTGCCATTATCTTCTCACCTTGCTTCCCGGAAATTCATAATCCTCTCTTTGCCACTTCTTCTCTACTTTCACACTAACTTGAGGGACTGGTTCTCCTCTTCGATGATTATTAGAAGGAATGGGGGACTCGCCCTCTTTCTTAAGAATCTTCATTTTTACAGCAATTTCTTTATATGCAGGCGTGTTACTGTCCTTATCTACCCGGTTATCTGTTAAAAAATTTATCGCTGATTTTCCGTTGTCATTTAAGGGCATAAAAAGCTCTTTGCCACTTACTCGGTCTGTGATAGTTACTCTGCCTGTGGCTGATCCAGCATCGGATATTAACTTCACTTGAGCCCCTTCTTCTATACCGCGTTCTTTTGCCAGTTCAGGAGAAACCTCGACGAAAGAATTTGGTGTTTTCCTGGCAATTCCCTCCGATTTATAAGTCATATTCCCTTCATGAAAATGCTCAAGAAGCCGGCCATTATTTACATGCAGATCATACTCATCGGTGGTATCGTATTCGAGTTGAAAGTCAAGAGGATATAATCTTGCCTTCTTGTCTTCAAACGGGAATCCTTCCGTAAACAGTAACGGCGTATCCGTTCCGTCCTGTGCTACTGGCCACTGCAGGGAATTGTACCCTTCTAAACGATCATAAGTAACGCCCGCAAACATAGGAGAGAGACTCGCTGACTCTGCCATTATTTCTGCTGGATGCTCATATCCCCAATCGTAGCCCATTTCTTTGGCAAGTAGAGATAAAATTTCCCAGTCAGGCTTGGCACCAGGGAGCGGATCCAATGATTTATACAAACGCTGAATTCTTCGCTCCGTGTTTGTAAACGTACCGTCCTTCTCCAGACTCGGGGCAGCGGGTAATACTACATCCGCATATTCGGCTGTCTTCGTAAGGAATAAATCCTGTACTACAAAGAAATCCAGTTTTTCAAAAGCATCAGTTACATAGTTGATGTTTGCATCCACTATTCCGGTATCTTCCCCAATAACAAACATGCTTGACAGGTTGCCGTCATGAATGGCCTCAATCATCTGATGATTATCTTTACCAAATTCTGCCGGAAGTTCTACACCCCAAGCTTTTTCATAGCGGGATCTTACCTCGTCGTCTGTTGTCTTTTCATAACCAGGGAAGAAGTTCGGCATACTGCCAAAGTCACTGCAGCCTTGAACATTATTATGCCCTCGCAATGGATAAGCGCCTGCCCCTGGTTTCATATAGTTTCCTGTAACGAGCAGCAAGTTGGAAATAGCCGTACTCGTGTCACTTCCGCGCATATGCTGAGTGATACCCATAGCCCAGCATATGGAGACCGTTTCACTTTTCGCGATCTCTTCCGCTACATTCTTCAATTCATCCACTGGAATCCCCGTTAAGTCTGAAGCGTATTCCAATGTGAAAGGTTCAAGGCTCTGCTTGTATTCTTCGTAGGAGTTCACCCATTCATCTAGGAATTTTCTATCTTCCCAGCCTTGGTCAAGAATGTATTTGGTTACGGCAGAAAGCCAAACTAAATCTGAACCAGGCTTCGGCCGGTAGAAGCGGTCAGCACGCTGGGCCATTTCATGCTTTCTCAAATCGAAGACAAATAATTTTTGATTAAATAATTTATGAGATCGTTTAATTCTAGAGGCTAATACTGGGTGGGATTCTGCCGTATTAGATCCTATAGTGATTACGAGTTCTGCTTTAGCTATGTCAGAAATGGAACCTGAGTCTCCTCCATGTCCTACTGTTCGGAACAATCCCATAGTAGCAGGGGTTTGACAATACCTGGAGCAGTTATCAATATTGTTTGTGCCTATGATTTGGCGGGCAAGTTTCTGCATTAAGTATGATTCTTCATTCGTTGCTTTTGAGGAAGAAATAAACCCTAAATGGTCTGCGCCTTTCTCCACTTTGATTTCATTAAATCTTTTTGCCACATAGGAGATTGCTTCGTCCCACTCTACTTCTTCAAATATTTCGCCTTTACGGATAAGCGGTTTTGTTAAACGATCTTTACTATTTACATAGTCCCAGCCGAATTTCCCTTTCACACATGTAGAGATTCCATTTGCCGGAGATTCCGCATGAGGAACGACTTTAAGTACTTCTCTATCTTTTGTCCAAACATCAAACGAGCATCCAACACCACAATACGTACATACGGTTTTTGTTTTCTTGATTCGTTCTTCCCTCATGGCAGCTTCTGTATCAGACACGGCAAACAATGGACCATATCCCGTTTCTACTTTTTTCGTTAAATCTATCATAGATTTAAGGAGCCCGGGTTCCTGTCCTGTTAGAAAACCAGCATCGCCTTCCATACCTTTCTCCATCATGGCATTGCATGGGCAGACGGTCGAACACTGGCCGCAGTTTACACAAGAGGACTGATCTATAGGAACATCATTATCCCAGATGACACGAGGCTGCTGGCGTTCCCAATCGATTGTGAGTGTTTCATTAACTTGTACATCCTGACAAACCTCTACACAGCGCCCGCAAAGAATACACTGATCGGGATCATAACGATAGAAAGAGCCGGAATCATCCCTATTGTAGGGTTTCTCTTTAAAAGGACGGGATTGATGTTCCAGACCAAATTCGTCCATAGTGTTATGAATCTCACAATCCCCATTATTGTAATCACAAACGGTACAGTAAAGTTCGTGATTTTCAAGAATCGTATCCAGCGCTTCTTTCTGAGCTATCTTAACCTGAGGTAATTCCGTCTGCACCCGCATTCCTGCTTCAACCTTTAAGCCGCAGGCACGCTTCAACTCTCCATTTACCTGTACGATACAAGTATCACAGGTTTCTATGGGACCGAGTGACTCGTTGTAGCAGATTTGCGGAACTGTTTCATTTGTTGAATTAATTAAATCAAGCAAATTCTGGCCCGGGTCTGCTAAATACTCACTGCCATTTATAGTAACTACTGTATGGTCTCGCTCTAACAATTTAAATTCCTCCCTTTACGATAGATCCCTTTGTTTATTAGTTTCTATAATTCTTTCTGGATGCGTATATATATTCATTCTATCATTGCGGACGAATCCTGCCGCTGTAATATTAAGGTCATAGGCTAACTCCAGGGCTAAATTAGTAGGCGCAGACTTTGACAATAAAAACCCTATCCCCATTTTGGAGACCTTCAACAGCACCTCAGAAGAAATACGTCCGCTGAAGATAATGATTTTTTGGTTGTTTTGCATGCTGTGTTTCAGCATATAACCATATAGTTTGTCTAAAGCATTATGCCTCCCAATATCTGAAAAAACGATTTGCATTCCATCTTTATCAGCTAAGGCTGCCTGGTGCACCCCGCCTGTACGCTGGAACATCTCAGCGTGATTATGAAATTCATTCATTAAAGTTAGACATACCTCGGGTTCAACGTGAAAATGACTCAGGACTGTGCGAGCCGTCTTAGCATCCCCTTGAAAATAAAAAGAGCGGCTTTTACCACAACAAGAACCGATCCACCTTTTATCTCCAGCATTCAATCGCTGGAAAGTACGGTGGATGTCTATGTAAGCAAACCCCATATCCTTATCAATTGATATGGACTTCACATCTTTTGTGGTTCTTATTATTCCTTCTGTTGCCAAAAAACCGATGACTAATTCTTCAAGATAAAGAGGGGTACACACCATGGTGGCATATTCCTCGCCATTAATGTGTATAGTGAGAGGAAATTCGATTGCAACCTCATCATTTTCTTCGCTGTACACACCCCTTTCATACTTTGTCATGTTCCAATGTAATGTCCCTTTTTCCATAATTCTGCCTCATTTCAAAAGGATGATACAGGTATTTTCCTTTTTGGAGATAATTCAAACCTGAAAATCAACGAAAGTTCTCTTTTTAGCTTTATCTAAATTGAGTTTACTCATTAGATGAGGTAAATTACCCTTGAATCCTAACTAGACCTATCAGAATGGTGTTTGTTTAGCTCTATTCTTAAATAAGAAGAAGACTACTACCATTATAGAACCAAAAACAATATTTACTCCCCCTCCGATCCCACCAATGAACCTTTCTGAGAAATGGTCCAAAGCAATTCCCGATGCCAGCATGAACCCCCCTAGTATGACATTGGTACTTGCTTCCAACCCTCCAAATACACGTCCTTGCCAATGTTTAGCAGTATGCTTCATAATCAGAGTATGAAAACAGGCAGCACCGATTCCACCAACAAATGAAATCCCTGTAAACAATAGGGATACCTCCAGAAGCGCATCCGCCTGGCTTGCCGCAACTTGCAAGACGCCTTCCAAAATGATGGAGAAGAGCCCTATTTGCAGGAATGAGCGCGATAGTTTTCTCGTAATGACAAAACTTCCCGCTAAACCTATTCCTAACGAACCATACAATGCCCCAATACCCAGACCTCCCAGTTGTAAGGTTTCTGAACCATAGTAACTAATAAGTACGTTAAATATGCCATCCGTTGCAGAAATAACAAGTTCGATAAGACAGACAGCCAGTACGACTTTGTGAAGCTTATTAAAAAAGACTTTTGCTGAGAGAGGAGTCTCACCCCCTTCTTCGTTAGCGAAGATGTTCATAGGTAAGGTTAAGTGTTTGATCAGAAGAACAGCGAAGATAAAAGTCAAAGCGTTCCATAAAAATGCCATTTTGACTCCAATCACATACGTTACAATCCCTCCCGTTATCGAACCAATGATGAGTACCACACCTATCATTACTTGTTCTAACCCATTTACTCGAATCAACTCTTCTGCATCCGTAATTCCTGCAATGGCACTCTTTCTAACTGGTTGATAGAATGCTTCCCCACAGGACAATGCCAGGACACAGACAAAAATGATCCATAGATCATTTTCTGTGTTCACAAATAGAAGACTTAAGGCAAACGGCACCCTTACTATGTCCGTGGTTATCATTAGCTTTTTTTTGCTTACACGATCAGAGAGTCTTCCTCCAATAGGAGATAAAAATAAATACGGAAGAATTCTAATTCCCATAGCTGCCCCTACTGCTAAGCCAGAACCGGTGAGCTGTAAAAGCAGAGTTAGTACAGCTACTTGACTAAAGCGATCGCCCACTCCATTTACGATCCCAGAGTAAAAGAGATATTTATATGGATGATTTTTCAATAAGGAAGAAGTCATGATATTCCCTGCCCCACGAATTAGATATGCATCTAATTAGATTACAAAAAGAAAAAGGCAACCTCTGTTACCTTTTAACGACTAGCGGCCACATTTCTTGAGGATTTAATTCGTATTGATTATTTTCACGGTACATGAAATGATGCATAATCCATTCTCTTCGTAAAGTAGCAAAGTCATCATAGAAAGTTTTAATATATTCATTCACTTCGCTTTCTTGATAGACCTTACCCGTTTCAAACCCCTGGACAAAGTAAGAAAGAACGACTAGCTTTTTCTTTAATTGACTTGGAAGCTGTTTTAATTGGCCATTTGCCGTAATAAAACTTTGAATTACTTTTCTCTGTTCTTGTTCCGTACCTTTCAATTCATCCTTCTTCATACTCTCCTCATCTCCCAATTTTAAGATAGCACTTGCCATAAAGGCGAGTTTCTTTTCATCTAGATAGAAGTAAATCGTATTCTTGTCACGAAGGGCATAAACCATCCCGGTATCCCTCAGCTTCTTAATATGGTGCGAAATTGTCGGAGGACGCAGACCCAATTTACCCGCAATTGCCTGCCCGTGCAGCGGTCCCTTTCTGAGTAAGGCGATAATCCTTAACCTTGCAGGATCGCCGACTGCCTTGTGAAAGGCAACCATCTTATCCAATTGCATAATTTTTTCATCTCCCTTCAATTCTATCTAATTAGTCATTCATCTAATTAGATAGTAAACTAATTAGTATCGAACGTCAATAAAGCGACTGAAGAAAATATCAGCCGCTTTAAATGACAAACTTATTGATTTTCCATAAAAGTATACACCTGCATGTCTATGTACCCTTCTTTTTGTTCCCGTCCTTCAAAATTCTCAGTATTTATAAATGTTTTTAAACCTTTATATAATTCCTGGTCTGATGGCGATTTTGTGGAAAGGTAACCAAGCTGGTGCAGTTTTCCCGTTAATCTTGACTTAAACGGACCCTCTATCCTCTTAATATCTTCTGTTTTTGTTTCCCCAAAGTATAACTGCTGCAGTTGATAAATCCTGTTCAATTCCTCGATTGGATCCGGGTGATCATCGACACGAAGATCCACAAAAACGTCATTCAGTCCCCCATAGCCTCCTTTATCTTTAACTACGTAAATTGCTGCTGATTGACGGCCGCGACTATCCCCTCCTGCTTTTTGGGCAGCTTGCAGTCCAGCAATCAATCGATCTGAAAGAGACCCTGAATGTTGTTCAAAGGCTTTTCCCATCTCCGATACTGTTGCTTGATTTACTAAAATGTTGCCTTGCGCACAGTAATTGGGGCCGGTCATTCCTCCTGCCCAATCAAGACAATTTGCGCCAGTATACGTCGCTCCCCTTCCATTCGCGTCTATAATGCCTGCCTGACGTTCATCTGCTTGAGGGTCATTTTTAACTAATTCATCTAACGTTTCTTGTGCACTAAGACCTTCTCTCAATAATTTTAATCCTGACGGTCCATAAGCAGGATTGGCTAGTGCTTGCGTCGCAATCGCTCCTACGCCAGCTTCAGCCCAAGGCACCACCGACCCCACACCAAGAAACTTAGATTGAACGGCAACTCCTAACTCTCCCGTTTCAGGATCGTGGCCCACAATAGAAAATGTAGCAACTATATTCGGTTTATCTTTCAATATCCTGACCCCTTTCTTTCCTACTCCTTTAAAATTCGATTCGATCCTTTAACTCTCCTGCTTCATATATAATTCTCATGACTTAAAAAAAGGTGAGCTCCAGATTAAAAAACTGAGCTCACCTTTCAATTTAAAAGTAGAATATTTATTCTTATAATTATTTATACGGCTTGTGAATGATGAGTTGAGGTCTTTTCACGAAAAGTATACTGACAATCACCGCACTTAATATAAAGGCAGGAAGCATATAACCTCCATTGTAGAGGAGAGAGTAAAGCCATACCGGCTGCCCCGGCGGTGCAAATTTGCCGTAAAAGACAATGCCCGCGATAAAATGACTCACAAACCTTAGTAGACTTCCTATCAAACAACCGGTGATAATCGCTGTAATCATTCGTTTCACATGATGTTTAGAAGCCGCAGAGGCTATCTGGCCAGCCATTATTCCAGCGAATCCAATCGACGTAAATGCTAGAATATAATCTAGGAAACTCTGTACAGGTGTAACTAGAAGAGCATTTCCCAGTAATATTTGATAGACTCCCAGTAGAAATCCTGTTAATAATCCACCTTTTATTCCCCATCTGTAAGCCATAATAAATACTGGCACCATAGAGAAGGACACCGATCCCCCCTGGGCCCATAATTTAAATGACAAAAACGGGATAATATCCAGCAAAATAGCAATAGCCGAGAAAATAGCTACTTCGACTAAAAACAATACTCCTTTGTGTTTCATCTCAAACTCCCCCTTTAAAATTGAGCACAAAAAAAGCAATACAAAGGGAAGCTTTCTGATGGATCCCATGCATTGCACCATCAACAAAGCCGCCATTCCTACACCAGTATTAACTGACAGGTTCAAAGGGTCAGAACAAATTGTTCACTCTCAGCCTGGAGGGCTCCCCTTGAGGGCTAAATTTATTATGCTTTTTTTGTTTGCCCTTATTATAGTAGAACAACTCACTCTAGACAACTATGATTTATTGCCTGGGAAATCTAATATTGAGGCACAAAGTCCTGACAATTTGACATTATGCAGTGGGAGTCCTATAATTCAAATCGTAACAATTACTATTTAAGGAGGTCACCCATTGGCGAAAAAGTCTAAAATTGCTAAAGAGCTGCAACGTCAAAAGTTGGTAGACAAATATGCAGAGAAACGCAAGGAGCTTAAAGCGGCTGGCGACTTTGAAGCTATACGCAAGCTGCCAAGAGACTCCTCTCCATCACGCACACAAAACCGCTGTGCCTTGACCGGCCGACCACATGGATATATGAGGAAATTCGGTCTTTCTCGCATTCAGTTTAGAGAGTTAGCCCATAAAGGTCAGATTCCTGGTGTTAAAAAAGCCAGCTGGTAATTTTTCATCTCAGCGAGCGAAAAAAGCCGTGATGATTCCAGAAAACTTAAACCCACCAGCCCGCTGGACTGATGGGTTTACATAAAGTTTAAAAGGATATCCGCTTCCTATACTTACTCATAAGCTTATGATTGTGTTCGTCTATGCCATCTACATTTCCACTCTTAAAGATCGGCGGTTTTATATTTTCTTCCGCTAGTTTTTCGATGACTTTTGTAAATAAACTGTGCAATAGTGCTGTGCCTGCCACGGATGATACGGGGGTGAATTTCTCCTGAAAGCTTTCAGAGCTCATCACGGCATCCCCGACAGGAACTTGCGTATCCAGTGTGAGGTCTACGACTTCTTCCAGCCTTTTCCCTGATTTGTGCTTAGATCTTTGATAGGACGTGTAGTTTTTCGATAACATCCCTACGACTAATAGTCCTTTTTCCTTCCCATAAAGAGCAGCTTCAATGGGAGCAGGATTTCTGCCGGATGTTGAGATTACAATAAGAACGTCATTCGCTTGCAGGTTCTCCTTTTCTAAGCAGGGTACGATCAAACCATGTTTTCTCTCATTTCGGCTAGATTCTTCAGCTCCATTATGAAGCATAAATGGCGCTGGAGTAATGGGATGGACTGGAACCAGTCCTCCTGCCCGGTAGTAAACATCCTGAGCTAGTAAACTAGAATGTCCGGAACCAAACAGGTGTATGATTCCGTCTGACTTAAGACTTTCTACTATTTGTTCACTAATCATATCGATCATTTCATTACTTGATTTCTCTAACTCTTTAATCATATCAGCTATTATAGTAAAATAATTCATTTCCTCACCTCATGAACGATAAATATCACTAATGAACTTGTAACGATCAGCACGATAAGCAGACTTCACGACCTCAAATGGAGTACCGTCCTGCAAGAAACTATTTCGTTCAATATGCAGAACTGCCGATAAAGGAGGGACTTCAAGCAGCTGAGATTGATGCTCATCCGCTATCGTAGCTTCAATTACTTGAGTGGCATTAGCAATAGGCAGACGTTTCTCAATATGATTGTATAATGACCCCTGCACCAGTTCTTCGTTTAAATCTGGAATTAATGTTTTAGGAATAAAGGTCGTTTCAATTGCCATTGGCTGCTCGTCCGCATAACGAATTCTTTGGATTCGATAAACTTCCTGATTATCCTTCAGATGCAATTTTCTAGCGATTTCATGAGTCGCCGGAATCGTTTCGAATCCCAGCAATTTATTACTGGCATCCATCCCTCGCTGCTTCATGTCTTCGGTAAAACTAGTCATCCCTTGCAAAGGCTGTTCTATTTTGCTTTCTGCTACAAAAGTACCTTTTCCTTTTTCACGGTACAGGTAGCCATCGTTCACCATATTTGTAACCGCTTGTCTGACAGTCATCCGACTCACATCATAAAACTCAGATAGTTCTCTTTCAGAAGGGATCATATCCCCAGGAGTGTATTCCCCAGTATCCATACGCTGCTTTAAATTCTCTTCAATTTGATAATACATAGGAAGGGGAGAATTCTTATTGAGCATGGTCTCTCTCTCCTTCGTCCGCTTCAACTAATTGATATGCCGCTCGATCAACTACAAGCGTGACATTGGGATGATCCAATAATGCAGAGGCAGGAAATTGTTCATCTGTTTCCCCTTTTAAAAGTTGGGAGATTGCCTTCGCTTTATGTTCCCCTGAGGCTAATAGGAGAATGGCTTTACTCTTTAAAATCGAACCGATCCCCATTGTGATGGCTTCCAAGGGTACTTCTTCTTTTGAGTTGAAGAACCTGGCATTTGCCTCACGGGTCGATTCATCCAACTGTTCAATATGAGTGAAACCCTGAAACGAACTTCCCGGTTCATTAAAGCCGATATGACCATTTTCTCCTATTCCTAAGAGTTGCAAGTCTGGTGGTCCGATTTCCTCAATGAGTTGTTCATAGAGAAGACATTCTTCCTCAAGGCTTTCGGCATTCCCATTGGGGATATAAGTACGAGTATGATTTATATTCACATGATTGAATAAATTCTGCTCCATAAATTGGTGATAGCTTTGAGGATGATCTTCTTCTAATCCCACATACTCATCCAAGTTAAAAGTAGTTACTTTAGAATAATCCACGCTCCGCTCCTGGAAGCCTTTGATAAGGTGTTTATAAGTCCCTAGCGGCGTGCCACCAGTCGCCAGCCCTATCACTGAACCTGAATTCATATTTACTTGGTCTTCAATGATTTCTGCTGCCCTAGCGCTAAGCTGTTCATAATTATCTGTTACGATCACTTTCACGAACTCACCTCCCTGCTGTCGAAAGCAATGGTACCCTTGCAAACCGTAACCATTACTTCCCCATGTTCATTCAGCATAACAAGATCAGCGTCTTTACCTTCTTTAATACTTCCCTTTCGATGAAAGACCCCTAACTGTTTGGCTGCGTTTGCCGATGTAATGGCCGCAAGTTCTTCATAATTTAACTCTTGGTCTTCTTTCATATTTCTCGCTGCTTCTGCCAGCGTCAAAATACTTCCAGCAAGCGTTCCATCCTCTAATCGGGCTTCTCCATTCTTCACTTCCACATCCTGACCGCCAAGATCATACACACCGTCCGCTAAACATTTAGCGCGCATCGCATCTGTAATAAGAATCGTCCTGTCAGTTTTAGTGTGCTGGTAAGCTAATTTAATGGCATCTTTATGGACATGAATACGATCCACTATCATTTCGACCATTAATTTTTCGTTTAGAAGAGCAGCTCCCACTACACCCGGTTCTCGGTGGTGCAGTCCTCTCATTTGATTAAATAAATGAGTGACATGCTTCGCCCCATGTTCCACCGCTTCATTCACAACGGAAAGGTCAGCATCACTGTGTCCTATAGAGGCCGTTACCCCTTGGGAACTCACGTATTTAATAAGTTCCATAGCTCCACTTTCTTCAGGGGCAAGCGTAATTAATCGAATATGTCCCTGACTTTGCTCCTGCCAATGTGAGAATTTCTCTACTGAAGGCTCCATTACGTGCTTGATGGGCTGGGCTCCTACTTTATTTTTTGAAATAAATGGCCCTTCTAAATGAATCCCAAGAACTTCTGCTTCACCATCTGCGAGCTTGCTTTCCATGTATTGACCCACATTAGTCACAGCTTTGGAAATTGCATCTGAAGACTGGGTCATTGTTGTTGCTAAGAAACTCGTGGTACCTTCTTTCGGAAGCTGACGGGCAATTCCTTGGAGACCATCAAAGGTAGCATCCATTACATCAAAACCATTCGCTCCGTGGATATGAACATCGATAAAGCCAGGAAGCAGTGTGTACTGCTTCCCTTTTCCATCAATGACCTGATCAGCCCCGCCAATAAGTTGATGAGATAGTTTGGTGATTTTACCATTATGAATCTGCAGAGATCCAGTCTTCCATTCACCTTCCTCAGTAATAATGGATAAATTAGTAAATTCAACGATATCACTCATGTGTTCATTCCACCTTTACGGAAAGCAGGGAGAAACCCAATGTCTCTTCTGCTTCGCTTATTTAATCGAAATAACTCCGGATTCACCTTGCTGCAGTTTACCTGATTTCAGGAGGTGAACTTGTTCGTTTTCAAGATTGGTAAAGATAATCGGAGTGATAATCGACGGCACATTATTTTTAATTTCATTAAATTGTGCTCGAATTAACGGATCACCTTGCTTAATGGTTTGATCAGCTTCGACTAACGTTTCGAATCCTTCTCCGTTTAATTTGACTGTATCCAGTCCTATGTGAATCAAAATTTCTATTCCATTGGCTAACTCCAGCCCTATGGCATGCTTGGTAGGAAAGACTTGCACCACCTTACCATCGACAGGAGAACAGATAGTATCACCGATAGGGTCGATCGCAAACCCTGGCCCCATCATCTGTTCTGCAAAGACCTGGTCCGGTACTTCTGTTAACGGCAGGACTTGTCCTTCAATCGGCATAATAAATTCTTCGGATTGAAGAACTCGCTTAGCAGTCTGCGCAGGTGCTGATTCAGCGTCCTGTGTTTGCTTTCCAGGAGGAGTCATATCCCCTGCATTCATCCTTTTTTTCATCGCTTCTGCTAAGAATTCTACTGAAGTACCAACGATTACTTGAAGGTTATTTTTCCCTACCTTCATAACCCCTCGAGCTCCTTGTTTCTTCAACTGCTTCTCATTAATTTGATCTCGATCATTCATTTTCATCCTTAGTCTTGTCGTACAATAATCTAGAGAATCAATGTTGTCCGGGCCCCCAAGGGCTTCTAAATAATAGTAGGACTTATCATCATAATCATTGGAACTGCTTGATGGCATCCCAACTTCCTGTGTTTCCTCTACAAAGTCTTCGTCTTCATCTTCACGTCCAGGTGTTTTTAAATCCAGTTTGATAATAAGGAAGTAAAAAACAAAGAAATAAATGGCACCAAAGACGAGACCAATAATAATCAGCATAAATGGATTTTGTGCAATATTGTAATTAAGCAAGTAGTCAATTAAACCAGCTGAAAATCCAAACCCATCACGGATGTGAAAAAGGTAAGCGATAACCATAGATAAACCAGTTAATAGAGCATGAACTCCATATAGTAATGGTGACAAGAACATGAATGAAAATTCTATCGGTTCTGTAACCCCTGTAAGAAAAGAAGTCAGGGCAATACTTAGAAGCATTCCACCGACCGCAGCTTTACGATGTTTCTTAGCCGCTGCGTACATGGCCAGACAAGCAGATGGCAGCCCAAACATCATGACCGGGAAGAAACCTGCTAAGAAACTGCCAGCATTGGGATCTCCATTTAAGAAACGGTTGATTTCACCTTTAACTACTTCTCCTGAACTTGTCGTAAAGGATCCGAAATCAAACCAAATTAATGTATTAATGACATGGTGAAGACCTACTGGAATAAGCAGACGGTTTAACACCCCGTAGACTCCTACTCCCACTGCGCCGGAATTTAAAATCCAGTGCGCTGTTGCATCCAAAAGATACTGAGGATACACCCATAAGTATCCTAATACAAAGGCAAGCACTACCATGACGCCAGATGTAATGATAGGAATAAATCGTTTCCCGCCGAAAAAGGAGAGAAAATCAGGAAATTTAACATCATGAAAACGATTGTAAAGCATACCTGCTACAATCCCTGCAATGATTCCTGAAAAGACTCCCATTTTAATATCTGAATTAATGGCACCTATCCCTTCATTTAGAACCAAATAGCCGACCGCACCTGCCAGGGCAGCAGCTCCACTGCCGTCCTTAGCAAATCCCATAGCTATACCAATAGCAAAAATAAGAGCAAGATTGCCTAGAATCCCATTACCTGCTGCCGTCATAAAGGGAATATTAAGCATATCATCCATCCCAAGTCTGACTAGCAATGCAGCTGCAGGCAATGTCGCAATCGGAAACATTAACGACTTACCAATTCGTTGAAGAAAATTCAGCATTTTATACCGCCTTCCGAAAATTTATAATATGAAACCGCTTCATCACTAATACCTTATCATCTTATCATATAGTTGTCTATACCAATTATATAAAACTAGTTAAGCAGCAATCTTCGCTGCTTAACTAGTTTACATTAACTGTTTTTTGCTTGAGCATACATTTGAAAGAACTCTAGACTCCGTTCAATAATCAAGTCCTGGTCGTAATCCAGTGTGGCCACATGATAACTGTTTTCTAAGTGTACGATTTCTTTATGCTCTGAAAAGACTTTATCAAAAATCAGTTCGGCATTACTTGGAGGGACGACATGGTCTTCATCTGAAACAAAAAGCATGATGGGACAATGAACTCCATTCAAGCGGCGTTTCACATTCTCCATTAATCTGGATAAAGCAGTAATGGCTTGTACAGGAGTTTTTTGATAAGCTAACTCCTCCACCCCTTCTTTCTTAATATCTGAACCTATCGCATCAATATAACGATCTTCCGTTTCAGAAGGCAACCGTTCCATCTCTGGTATTTCAATGGCCGCATTCATCGGTATGACTCCTTTTATATCCTCGAAGGTCTCCGATATATACAGAGCTAGTGTTCCTCCCATGGAAAGCCCCACTGCGAAAATAATCTCACAGCGGTCCTTTAACCAGTGATACCCTTCTTCAATCGATTGAATCCAATCCTGTTCTGTCGAATTCTCCATATCTTCCGGAGAAGTTCCATGTCCTGCAAGGCGCGGGCAAATAACTGTGTAGCCTTCTTTTGCATAAGCTTCCGCTAAAGGTTTCATGCTTTGAGTCGTGCCCGTAAATCCATGTGAAATTAATATTCCTACTTTATTTCCCTCGAACTGGATCGTTTCAGCATTGTCCATGACGTCATAAACTGCCATATTTTCATGCTCCTCTCATTTATTTATGTAAAAGTGTAGTAACAGATCTAATGTCTATAAATCAGCTTTTAATCCATTTAAATATCTACCCTTCAACCCACTCATATAATCCATAACCTGCTAATCTTTTATAGAAAAGACATTCCTTCTGAAATGGAGCTTTTGACGGGAAATGAGGACTTTATTAGAATAAACATTGAAGAGGAAGGAAAGGGGAAAATACATGCCTTTACTAGAAGACGGCAGCAAACAGATCTGTTATCAACTATCAACTAAGCCAGACATAAATTTCATAAAAATTTACTTAGATGATCTAAACGGTGTCCATGTAACCGCTGCTGAGAATAAAGACAGCAGTAAAATTGAAGCCTTTTTAAGAAAGAAAACGGAATGGATTCATCAAAAATGGCAGAAAACACATGAAGACCTCTATTCCATAGATGGGCTCCAATTAGAAGACAGTCAAAAAATTTCCTATTTAGGAAGAAACTACAAACTCGTTATTGATAAGTCCAAAGATAAAGAACCTAATTTTCAATTCCATAAAGGGAAATTTAATTATTCCTATCCCTCTGATATGAAGGAAGAAGAATCATTATCCAAACTTCATGAATTACTTTCCCTGTGGATGGCAGCAAAGGCAAAAGAAAAGTTTAACACCCTGGATGAGCAATCCATTGAGGTTGAAAACGACCAAACAAGACTCGGTGTAAAAGACAACAATCAAATAGCTTTAAATTGGAGACTGGTACAGCGTTCAAAGGAGGATATTCTCCTTCATATTAAAGACCTTCAGGAAGAAAGAGTATGTTAGTATTTCGATGACTTTACAATCTATTGAGACTGGGATATAAGACAATGCCTGTAAGCTGATGATGAACCATCAAAGGAAGACCAGATTATATTAAGGTGCACAAAAAAACCGAAGGATGATGAAATCATGTTGATTTTATCATCCTTCGGTTTTAATAATGGCTAACAAACTTCTGGCCAAGATTCTTTATGCAAAAAGAATTTGGTAAAGTAAAAAGATATTCAGCACGATGATAATAGCCGCAATCACCCACGAAGCATAAGTTGTAATTTTTTTGTTCACAAGTGATCCCATGAGTTTCTTTCTACTTGTAAAGATAATTAACGGGACTAAAGCAAACGCAATTCCAAATGATAAGATGACCTGACTGATCACCAATGCCCTCGTTGGGTTTATCCCTGCAATAATGATAACTAGCGGCGGAATAATCGTAATAAAACGACGTAAATAAAGGTTAATACTTCGTTTAATGTACCCCTGCATAATGACGTCTCCCGATAAAGTACCCACGGAAGAACTGGATAATCCCGCTGATAGAAGTCCGACTCCAAATAAAATCGCAGCCGTAGGACTTAACAGAATTTCAAAGTGATTAAATGCTACATCCAAATCTTCAATCACAATTCCATTGGTATTAAATAATGCACTCGCCACGATTAGCATACTGGCATTAATTGCCCCTGCAATAAGCATGGCGATTAAAATATCGATGAACTCAAATTTATAAATTTCCTTCTTCTCTACTTCGTTCTCTCCGACTATTCTCCTCTGAGTCAAAGCAGAGTGAAGATAAATCGCATGCGGCATAACCGTTGCTCCTAGAATTCCAGCTGCAAGAAGTACACTGCTTACTCCATCAAAGCCCGGCACAAACAGCCCTTTCATTAGAGGAGCCATCTCAGGCTGTGCATAAAATACTTGGATTCCAAATGCAAATACCACAACCAGCACCATTCCTGCAATCACAGCTTCCAGAGGACGGAAACCTTTACGCTGAAGCTCCAAAATTAGAAAGGAAGCCACTGCTGTAATAATGGCTGATGGCAGCATAGGGATTCCAAATATCAAATACAGTCCCAGGGCCGCACCAATAAATTCGGCTAAATCGGTCGCCATTACTATTAGCTCACCTTGTATCCATAAACCCATCGATGCCCATTTCGGAAAGTGATCTCTTGCCACTTCTGGAAGGTTCCTTCCTGTTGCTATTCCAAGCTTGGCAGAAAGAGATTGAATAAGTATGGCCATAAGATTTGATGCGAAGATTACCCATAACAGCATATAGCCAAATTGAGAACCTGCCTGAATATTGGTTGCGAAGTTGCCTGGATCGATGTAAGCAACAGCCGCTATGAAAGCTGGCCCCAAAAATGGCAATAGCCTTTTTAACCCTTTCCTCTTTCCTAAAGCTTCAACATACGTCTGTGAATCTATTCTTTTTTTCTTTTGTAAAACTGGATTTCCAGTGTTTTTTCCAAGCAGCGTTTTATCCACTTTAACCCTCCTGCATTTTCCCTCGAGCGAAAAAGTTGCCCTAGTGAAAAATTAGTTCCTGTGACCAATGTATGCTATTTGATCTAAAAAATCAACTCGTACACACAAATTAAATAAATTTGATGGAAAGGTTTAGATCAATTACTTGTAAAAATAGAGATTTTCAAAGAATAACTTACTCATCCGTCTATTTCCATTCACACCTTCTATTCTTCCCCAATCCCGTTCATTGAAGACTTTCCTAGTCATACAACTTCTAATTGGGGAGAGTTGAACCATAAATAGTTGAGGGTATTAACTATCCCAGTGTATACTGATGGTAAGATCTGGCACTACATACAGATTAAAAGGAGGATCTAAGGATGATTTCTGTCCAAGAAGTTTATGAATCTAATTTTAAAGTGGGGGCTTATTCTTTTTTTGAGGACCTGCGCAAGAATCAGCCTATTCATGCCTTATCTGAGCAAAACGGAAACACCACCTGGATTGTCACGCAGTATGAAGATGTACTTAAGTTATTAAAGCAGCCTAGTTTTATTAAGGATCAGTCCAAACTTTTCTCAAATGCACAATCGGATGACGATCCTATGGAAGCTAAAATTTTTCAGAATATGATGCTAGATGCGGATCCACCTGATCACCGCCGGTTAAGAAAGCTCGTGCAGCCGCATTTCAACCCTAAAACAATCAAGCAACTCGAGCCAAGAATTCAAGATATCGCAGATGAGCTTATTTTCCAAATGTCAGAGAAAAGAGAAGACATTGATCTGATTAATGACTTTGCCTTCCCTCTTCCTATCATTGTAATTAGTGAATTACTAGGGGTTCCTATTGAGGACAGAGACAAATTCAGACAATGGTCCAACACTATCGTATCTGCTGCAGATGGAGAAGAAGGAGACTTCACTCGAGATATCGGGGAATTTATTGATTACTTGAAAGAATTATTTGCTGAACGGGAACGAAATCCTCAAGAGGACCTTATTTCGAACTTGCTGCAAACGCGTGATGAAGGTGATTTGCTAAACGATGAGGAACTCTATTCCATGATTGTACTGCTGATTATTGCCGGTCATGAAACTACAGTTAATTTGATTGGCAATGGAATGCTTGCCTTATTTGAACATCCCGACCAATTAAATTTATTAAAAGAAGACTTGTCGCTCACAGAACAGGCAATTGAAGAATCACTTCGGTATTATAGTCCCGTTGATTTCTCTACTGCCCGCTGGGCGGAAGATGATTTGGAACTTCATGATCAAACAATAAAGAGAGGAGACCTCGTACTTGGCTCCATTTCTTCGGCAAATCGAGACGATAAGCAATTCCATCATGCAGAAGTATTTGATATTCAAAGGAAGCCAAACCCACATATCGCTTTTGGATATGGAATTCACTTCTGTTTAGGTGCCCCTTTAGCAAGGTTAGAAGCTAAAATCGCCTTCAAGTCTCTTTTAACTGCCTTTCCAAATATTTCATTGAACCAGATGTCCAAACCGGAATGGCGGCAAGTGTTTCTGCTTAGAGGACTGAATCAGTTAAAAGTAAATCTATAAGCTTATTCACCAGTTGAAAAGATTGAAGTTAAAGATACTAGTATGGAGTAGAAAACCCGGATCATTGCAGTAAAATGGTTCGGGTTTTTCAGTATATAGTCAGGTATGAAGGCACTCTTAAAGTTCCCCCATGTCCTGTTCTACGCCCCAGAAACTTCATTCCAAGCACTTGGCTGTAATTTTCTCGACAGGAATTGATTAATGACAGCCATCAATTTACAAAACCACCCCCGATATAATAAGCTCCAATAAATTAAATGAAAAGATTGTTTTTAAATATTAAAAGCAGGGTAAACCCCTTTATGAAAAGGAATTCCATAGTTAAATTAAGGAGAACGACAGAAAGATAGTTTAAAATTTTTAAAAATTTCAAGAATTCTTTTTGAGTTTTACCTACATTATGTGTTAGAATTCCTAACATAAGGGAAACAAGGTTTCCTATCCAACAATACAACTCCAATAAAAAAGGAAAAGGTGAGATAACTAAATGAGCTATACGAAAGAATCGATCAAACATGAAGTAAGTGAAAAAAACGTTGAATTCATCCTGCTCGAATTCACAGATATGATGGGTGATACCAAAAACGTAGAACTTCCCATTGATGAATTAGATATGGTACTAAACGATGAAGCCATGTTCGACAGCTCTTCTATTTCAGGATTTACAGCAATCCAGGAAAGTGACATGTACCTTGTTCCCGACTTGGATACCTTTTTAGTACTTCCAGCGACGGTTGACGAAGATCAATCCGTGCGTTTTATTTGTGACATCTATAAACCAGATGGTACACCGTTTGAAGGTGACCCTCGCTATATACTTAAAAGAGCTATGAAAGAAGCTTCTGATATGGGCTACACAGTTAATGTTGGGCCAGAACCAGAATTCTTCCTTTTCAAATTGGATAAAGAAGGCTATCCAGTCCGTCAAATGAATGACCACGGTGGATACTTTGATGCTTCCCCTAAAGATAAAGGCGATAAAGTCCGCCGCGATATCGTTCGTACTCTTAAGAAATATGGATTTGAAATGGAAGCCTCTCACCATGAAGTAGCCAAGGGGCAGCATGAGATTAACTTCCGCTTCGATAACATGCTTAAAGCAGCTGACAACATTCAAACATTTAAAAATGTGGTCAAAGATATTGCAACTAACCATGAATACCATGCAACCTTCATGCCAAAACCATTTTCCCGCGAGAACGGTTCAGGCATGCACTGTCACCTATCGTTGTTCCAGGATGGCGACAGCGCATTCTATGATGAGAAAGCTGAAGATGGAGTTTCTAAAGTTATGAAGCAGTTTATTGCTGGTATTCTTCACCACGCAGGTGGAATTGCAGCTATTACTAACCCTAATGTTAACTCTTACAAAAGACTGGTACCTGGCTACGAAGCTCCCGTAAGTATTGCATGGTCCCACTCTAACCGCAGCTGTATGGTACGTGTGCCAACAACCCGCGGTAAAGGTACTCGTTTCGAGGTACGTAACCCGGACCCTACAGCTAATCCTTATCTAACGCTTGCTGTTCTTATTCAAGCAGGACTTGAAGGAATTCGTAACGAGTTAGACGCTGGTCAAGATGAAACTCGTAACCTATATGAAGTTACCGATGACAGTGTCCCTACTCTTCCTACTAATTTAAAAGAAGCAGTGAAAGCACTTAAGAATGATACTGTACTATTGAATGCACTGGGAGACCACACTTCTAGAGCTTATATTGAAGCGAAGGAAGAAGAATGGACAAGATATTCCCTTTATGTAAGCCCATGGGAAATTGACCAATATATGAATAAATAAGATAAATCATAGAAAAAATCCCTCCTTTTTCCTACAAGGAGGGATTTTCTTATGGTCATGGGAAGAGGAGTTATTATATTATTCCCGCATCACCTTACTAGTACTAGCATGATGACTTCTACTTTTATTCGTAAAGATATGTTATTTATCTATACCGCGGCTTGCTCTCATTCATAAACTACAATATAGCAGAGCAAAGGGGCAGAAAAGTGTCAAATTCACGAAACAGAAGAGGGTATTTCCCAAGATTTTGTATATTCCCAGGCTATAAGTGGTGCGGTCCCGGCTGCAGTGGTCCTGGAGCGCCCATTAATGCTGTTGATGCAGCATGCAAAGCCCATGATGAATGTTACCAACAGTACGGCCCATGCTGTTATTGTGATCAACAGTTCCTCCGGCAGTTATCAAAGCTGCGTAACCCCCATACGTTAGAAGGAAGACACGCTCAGACGATTTATCAATATATGAAGTTACAATCCTTCTTTACCTGTGGGATTTAACAAGCCATCCTATTTTAATTTGGATGGCTTGTTTCATTAAGAGGATTCTCAAAGGCTAGAGCTGGCGGGGCTTAACACTGCAAAAAAGGTATCCACACCCAGATCATATAATCATTCCTAGACAAAGAAAAACCCGAGCCTTTAAATGGGCTCGGGTTATCTCCATCAGCATGCTGCTGTTTCGCTCAGTTTTTGGAGAGCGATTACTTTAGTACTTCACCGCTTCCTAAGAGGATTTTCATTTGATTGTTTTCATACCCGACCGGATATTTCACTTGGTATTTCTTCGTATTCACTTCACCGTGATCTGTTTCTTCTGCTGTAATAATGGCAGTAACTTCAACCAGGTTGTCCTTAGGATCAGCAATAATGTTATCAATACTTACTGATAAAGTGTTATTGTATCCCGTTCTGAACTGTTCATATGTTTTCGTGCTTTGCCAATCGCTTCCTATCAAAGAATAGGCGGTCACAAAATCACCTTGGTTTATACTGTTATAAAAATATTGCACCAAATAAGTAGCTTCTTCTGCTTTAGAAGTTTCCTGCGGTTTTTCCTCTTTCGAATCTATATTAGGAAATTTGGGCAGGGACTCCATTGGGGATTTGGACCAATTCTTCACTAGTGACAAAACATCAACGATAGGAATGCTGAATCCAATATTTTCCTTTCCAAGTTTAGCAGAGTTCACTCCTATTACTTCCCCCGTCTTCTTATCTATTAGAGGTCCTCCACTATTTCCAGGTGCAATGGGAGCTGAAATTTGATAAACATTTTTATACTGGAAAGGATCTAAATCAAAATTACGATTCAGACCGCTGATTTCTCCGCTAGTAACTGTATTCTGCAATCCTAGAGGACTTCCTAATGCTAATACTTCATCAAGAAGCTCTGCTTTACTTGAAGAACGGATCGGCAAGGGTTTTTCATCCTTTAAACCCGGCACCCTCACTACGGCAATATCCGTATCAGGACTAATACCGATGACTTCTCCTGATAGCTTCTTAGAATCGACAGTAATGACGGTAACTTTATTTTGATTCGCAGCTACGTGAGCATTGGTAATAACATCACCTTTATCGTTATACAAAAACCCAGAACCAATCGTCCCATTTTTTAGTTTGATTTGGACTACTTTTTTTTGAGCCTGAAAGATAATGTCTTTGGTCTGTGAAATCGGTTCTGTATTTTCATTCGTATCAGTCGGCTGATCAAGTACAACAGCAGCTTCTAATTTTTTGGGAACAGTGTTAACTATATACAAACTCCCGGCTCCCCCTGCTGCCAAAATGAAGATCGTTAGTGTGAGGCTGATCACCCACTTACGGTTCATACGAATCCCCCCTATTCCACATACCATTCAAGGTCTGTAACTTTTACAGTTAAGTCTCCTTTAACATCATACATGACTTTTTCAAAATTTCCTTTATCTCCTGGATTTAAATACATAGGATAAATCTGAGAAGAACTTGATTTTACGACTTTATCTTTATCGTTTACTAAATCATAGTTTACTTTTATGGAACTGATAATTTTTGTAGCCACACTTTGCACTTTACCAGATACTTTCATTTCTCCAAATTCACTATTAGATAATTTAACGTCCAGTATTTTCACAGCGTCATTTTTATTTTTCAGATCTTCTTTAGCTGCCTGCTGCATGGCATGTTTTATTCTTTCTTCTTCCGCTTTTTCGAAGGCGGTTTGTTCTTTAATCACACGTTTCTTTAGCTTTACAAGCTTTTCATGGTTAGAAACATATTGCAATCCTCTGTCCACGACATTCACTGCATCGGTATATTGCTTATTATCCATCGCTTTTTCAGCCTTATCTACTGCAAGTGAAACTATTTTCTGAGAGATTTTTTCCCGCACTTTTGCAGCCTCTTCTAAATTTAATCCTGAGAGAGTGTCCAGCTTTACTGCTAGGTTATCGATCGTATCCACCTGATTAATTTCGTTACTGATTTCTTTGACAGTAATTCTCGAATCCAGTTCATTTGTTCTTGGGGATAGTGTGGCGGTCAGCTTACTATTATGATTTATAATTTGATTTTGGATCGTACCTAAGCTTTCCTTAGCATCCTTTAAACGATTGTCGTCAATATAGTCATCAATTTTATCCAAATCACTGTTCATCGCCAGCGCAGAACGGATGCTGCTTAACTCCGTTTGAACCGCATTAAAATCTGGACGCTTGTCCACGGCTTCAGCAAGGATGGCTTCCGATTCCATATATTTCCCGTCCAAAGCCATTTTGACAGCTTTTTCTTTATCTCCAAGAACTTCTTGGTTAATCGCTTTTTCATAATTATATGTAAAGAATATGGCACCACTGGAGATCAATACAGCAATAAGCGGAAGCAAAACAAGCCAGAGGTTTTTTCGCCTGATCAAGCGGGATTGTTTCCCGTCCTCGTCTAAGCTTTCTCCACAATGAGAACAGAAGCGGGATTCTTCACTCACCTGTTCCCCGCATTTCCCACAATTGGTCATGGGCCTTCCTCCTTGTATCTGACAATTCAATAAGAAATGGAGTAATTTCCTTTATCCACGTTTTATTATAGCATGATTTGCCATTTTATCGACAGAGGTACATAAATTTTGACAAGTCATGATGGTTCCCTGAAGTTTATAGAAAGTGTGTGATTCGCACGGCCAGAAATGGGGACGAAAGCATAAGATAATTCTATCCTATTCGAGAGGAGTGGCACAATTGAGCAATCAACCAGGTAAATCGGCAAATAACGGTAGCCAGAAGAAACCCGCTCGCCGTACATGTTGTGGGAAAAAGCGGAAGGGCACAGCTAAATAAATACAAAGATGAAAAAAAGCCGCTAATTTGGTAAGCGGCTTTTTCCATTCCATTTAACCAATCTTCTGTTTGGCCTGAGCTGTTTTAGGTTCCTTAAGGCGATTTTTCACAAGACGGTTAACAATGGTAGTAATCGCCCCGTCTCCTGTTACATTCGCTGCCGTTCCAAAGCTATCCTGAGCTAAGTAAAGGGCAATCATTAAGGATACCATGGCAGGGCCAAATCCAAGCATGGACTCGAGCAATCCAACCGCTGTCATTACAGCTCCTCCCGGCACACCTGGGGCAGACACCATAGTGATCCCCAGCATTAAAATAAACGGAAATATTTCACCAAAACCAATGCTGCTTCCTTGCATGAAAAGCACGGCCATAGCACAGCTTGTAATTGTGATAGTGCTTCCGGCTAAGTGCACATTGGCAAGCAAAGGGACAGCAAAGTCGGCCACCCGTTCTTTCACTCCCACTTTCTTCACATGCTTAAGTGTCACGGGAATCGCAGCTGCAGATGATTGTGTACCAAGGGCGGTGAAGTAAGCAGGAACCATTTTTTTCAGCATTTGAAATGGATTAGCGCGGTGGAGACTGCCAGCAAACGTATAAACTCCTAGTAAATAAATAAGATGTAAGGCAATAATCATAACAAATACTTTGGCAAACACACTAAGAATTGTACCCACCTGCCCTGCATAAGTCATATTCGCAAATACCCCGAATATATGAAAAGGCAGTAACGGAATAATTACATGTTCAATCAGTTTTTGGATAATGGATCTGAACTCGTCCAGTACATTAAATAATGTATTTCCTTTTAAAGTAGAGATTCCTACACCTAAGATGAATGAAAATATCAGTGCTGCCATGATCCCCATAATCGGGGTCATATCAAGAGTGAACGGAGCTTCAATTAATGAATCTTCTGGATTAGATAAAGACTGAGAACTTTGTCCCGACAAAACTACCGGATACAGATTTTTTGCTGTTATGAAAGCAAGTAAACCAGCGGCTATCGTTGAAGTATAGGCAAGACCTGCCGTGAGTCCGAGCATACGGCCGGCACCTTTTCCCATTGAAGCAATACCCGGTGCAATAAAACCAATGATAATTAAAGGGATGACAAAGCCAAGGAAATTGCTGAATAACCCAGTAAAAGTCGCGAATACTTCAATGAAGGATTCCGGGACAATTAAACCAGCGGCTATGCCTAGTCCAATGGCTAAAACTATTCTTAGTAATAAAGGTATTTTGTTCATGACTAACTTCCTTTCTCCTTATGTAAATTCAACGTATTAAAGCAGTGCAGAAATCACTATTCTCTATACAATAAACTATGAAAAGGAGTTTGTGAAGAAAGAATGCTTAAAAAATTCGAACACTTTACCTTGGAATTATTTCCTTTAGAGCTACTGATCAAATGCCCATTAATTTACAAGAAAACATACGGAAAGATGTCTAACAAAATACTTATTTGTCGAATAAGTCATATGTAATGGTTTTGTAATGGAAATGTTGCTTCCTTGTATTTGTTTAGTCCTATTCCCCTTGTTATACTCCTGTAAGTAGATCTTTGAAAGGGGTAAAAAAGTCATGAAAAAGAAATTATTTATATTATTATTCACTCTTGCCTTTTATATAGTTGGTATCACAGGACACGGATTTCAAGATAATTCTACCGTTTCAGCTTTAGAATTATCAAAAAGTGAGCAGACTGCTATCCAGATTAGTCCGATGGTGAAGAAATCATCTCATCTTAATAAGAAAAAAGATTCCAAGATTAAACGATTTGAAGAAAAAAAGAAAAAGCACGTTAAAAAAGAAGAAAAGAAAAAGAAAACTTCTAATGTAAAACGGACGGTTAATGTAGAAGCCACTGCCTATACAGCTTCCTGCGATGGTTGCAGCGGGACAACTTATACAGGAATCAACCTGAAGGCACATCCTGGTAAAAAAGTTATTGCCGTAGATCCTGATGTAATTCCTCTAGGTTCAAAAGTAAGAGTGCCAGGATACGGGGTCGCTATCGCTGGTGATATTGGTTCTGACATTCAAGGTCATCGAATTGACTGTTTTATCCCTCACCACGGCAACGCTATGGATTTTGGACGCAGACAAATTCAAGTAGAAATTATAGAATCCTAATGAAAAAGCCCGGCTCAAGTGAACTATAACCCGAATAATGGACACTTATAAAAAA
>NZ_JAUTWQ010000022.1:0-22608 GCF_046719735.1 Halobacillus rhizosphaerae | reverse complement strand
CAGGAAAGCGAGTTATTTCCCATCCAACCCTAGTCTTGATATGGCAACGGACCTGAAATATCTAGAAACTAAATCTCCAAGAAGTGGGGAGCAATTATGGATTAATGATTAAATTTTAAACAATAGATGAATGGAGGTGATTACAATGGCGGTTATCGGAGACAAACTAGCTTATTATGCCCAAGAACACCCAGATAAGCTAGCAATTCACACTCAGGATAAAAAGATAAACTATCAAGACCTGCAAGCTGACATTCAACGGTTAACTAGAAAACTAACCTATTTTTCCGGTAATCTAAGTGGAAAGAAATTAGGGTTTCTCCTTAGAAATGACATTGACTGGCTGGAACTATTCATCGCCATTAGTCATAACGGGGGAATTGCCATACCATTTGATCCTAAATGGAGTGAAGTTCAATTAGACCAGATAGTAAAGGATGCCTCTCCTGATCTCCTCGTCTATGACCCTGTATATTTAGAGCGATTCCCGCTTCTCAAGAAAGCGGGAATAGAGCTTGAACAGCTGCAGACTCTGCCTGAAGCATACCAAGCTTCTAAGGCGTCACCAGAGGATCTATTTTACATCGGATATACTTCAGGAACCACAGGTGATCCCAAAGGCTTCCAAAGAACTCATTCCTCATGGGCGGATTGTTTTCAAGAAGGACAGCGGGTATTTTCTCTATCAGAAAATGATCGGATTCTTTGCCCCGGACCTCTAGTTCATTCCCATTTTTTATATGCTGCTGTTCAAGCACTCCATCTTGGTACTACCTTATATTTAACACCTACCTTTGATGCTCATGAGGTAAGTGAAATTCTTACAAATGAAAGAATAACTGTTTTATATATCGTGCCTACAATGTGTGAAGCCATTCAGAGAATTACACCTCAATCCCAGTCTTTTCCTCTGGAAAAATTGATCTCATCAGGGGCGAAGTGGGCATATGAAGCTAAAAAGCAAGCTGCTTTTCTGTTTCCGGAAAGTTCCATTTACGAATTTTACGGAGCTTCTGAATTAAGCTTTGTGAGTGTGCAGAAATTCGATATTTCTCGCAAAATTCCAGGGGCTATTGGCAAACCTTTCCCTCAAGTAACGATTGATATTCGTGATGAGCATGGAGGCGAGGTTTTTGATGGGGAAGTCGGGTACTTATTTGTGAAGAGCCCATGGTTATTCGCTGGTTACTTTAATCGTCCGGAAGAAACTTCAAAGGTATTTTCTGGATCCTGGGCCAGTGCAGGGGACTTGGCTTACAAGGATCAGCAAGGAGAAGTCATATTGATCGGCCGGTCGCAGAATATGATCATTAGCGGAGGTCTGAATATTTATCCTGAAGAGGTAGAGCAAGTCATTAAGACATTTCCAGGGATCGAGGAAGCAGTAGTGTTTGGAGTGGAGGATAACTATTGGGGAGAGAAGGTAGTCGCTGTCTATTCACAATCCCAAGCTATCGAACAGGAACATTTGAAAGCACATTGTATAGAGCTTCTACCTCGCTATAAATGTCCGAAGGAGTGGCATGTTACAGCTGAGTTTCCATACACCACGAGCGGTAAACCAGCTAGAAAAGAAGTAGAATCTGTCTATGGCCTAAGGAAAGGAGAGGGATGATGGCGGAAGCTGTAGTGGTCCATGTGAAGCGTACGGCCGTCGGTAAAATGGGAGGTGTTTTATCAAGATATTCTCCCGAGAAGCTTGCAGCCTGTTTAATTAAGAATCTTATTAATCAAACAGAAATAGACCCTCATGAAGTGGATGATGTGATCCTAGGAAATGTCGTTGGACCTGGGGGAAATATCGCGCGATTATCTGCCTTGGAAGCTGGACTTCCTCTCTCTGTGCCTGGAGTTACAGTAGATCGTCAGTGTGGTTCGGGATTGGAAGCGATAGTTATGGCAGCGCGGCAAATTCAGGCAGGAGCAGGGGAGGTTTACCTGGCAGGTGGAGTGGAGAGTACGAGCCTCGCTCCTTGGAAAATTGAAAAACCTTCTTCGGTCTATGACCCGGCTGGCCCCTCTTTTTATTCCCGCGCTAGATTTTCTCCTGAATCTATCGGGGATCCTGAAATGGGAGCTGCAGCGGAGAATGTCGCCCAAGAATTTAACATTTCCCGGAAATCGCAGGATGAGTACGCTTATAACAGTCATCAAAAGGCGTTACATGCTCAAAAGGAAGGCAGCTTTGCTGAGGAAATCCTTGCTGTAGGAGAGGTCGATCAAGATGAATGCCCCCGCCCTGGCTCTACGCTTGAGAAGTTAGCCTCCCTGCCGCCCGTTTTTCAAGAGCAGGGGACGGTAACAGCGGGAAATGCGTGTCCATTGAATGATGGTGCAGCTCTCGTTCTGGTGATGTCTTTAAAGAAGTGCAGACAGTTGGGGTTAAATCCTCTGGCTAGATTTTTAGATTCGACTGTTGCAGGAGTCGATCCTAATTTACTAGGGATTGGGCCGGTTCCAGCGGTGAGGAAATTGTTACGCCGTCTTTCGTTTCAAGTGGAAGATGTGGACGTGGTTGAATTTAATGAAGCGTTTGCTTCTCAAGTTATTGCTTCCCTGAAAGAATTACATATTCCCTTTGAAAAAGTGAACCTTTCAGGTGGTGCTCTTGCTCTCGGTCATCCTTATGGAGCTTCCGGAGCGATTCTTGTTACTCGTTTGCTAACTGAGATGCGGCATCAGCAGTTTACGCGAGGATTAGCCACTTTAGGTATCGGCGGGGGTATGGGCCTTGCAGCTATGTTTGAACGGATGGACGGAGGTGAGCTCAATGATCGATAAGTGGATTGGACATACTACGCCTCAGCAGTCGATCACTATTGGGATTGAAGAAGCTGTCCATTTTGCAAAAGCTATTCAGCCAGGACTCTCTTTCAGTAAATCATTGAAAGAAGGCAAAACCATATTTCTCCCACCTACAATGGCAATTACTTTCATGAACAAAATTCAGGTTCCCTGGTTAAGGGAGTCGGATGGACTGATTCACGCCAAACAAAGCTTTGATTATCGGAAACGTTTAGCAGCCAACCACCCTTATCTGTGCACCCTTACTCTGGAAGAAGTATTTGCAAAACCAGGGAAACGGGGACTGATGACCTTTGTAATCCAGTCGCTTGCTATTTATGACGAAGAGGATCTTCAAGCTACTGCACGCACCACGTTAGTTTTGCCAGAGAGGGGAGAGGTGAAGTGAAGTGAAAGATTTGCATATAGGACGGACATTTGTCTATCAAATGGATGAAGCGATTACTGCCGAAATAATTTCGGAATATGCGGACGCCTCTGGAGATAAGAATGCGATTCATCTGGATGACCATGCTGCTAAAGAAGCAGGTTTTTCAAAGCCCGTGGTTCACGGAATGTGGTCGTGTGGATTAGCCGTGAGTGCTGTTCAACAATGGTTTGGTGTAGGGATTTTCATACATTATCTAGAGACCTCTTTTATTAATCCTTTGCTTCAAGGGGATCAATTAACTATAACTGGAGAAATTGTTCGTGTAACGTTCGATGATTTTTCAGTGAAAATCGGTGGGGTTAATCAGGCAGAGCAAGTCATTTTTAGAGGCGAATTCAGGCTAAAGGAGGGGTTACATGAATGAGGAAGTCATTATCATCACTGGCGCGACTAAAGGGATTGGAAAAAGCACGGCGAAGCTGCTCGCTGCAAAGGGAGCGGCAGTCGTTGTAAACGGCAGACACTCTTCAAGTGTAGATCAGGTAGTCGATGATATTCGTGTAAATGGAGGAAAGGCTGCAGGAGCAGCTATTTCGGTAACGGACCCTGAGGCGGGAGATGTACTGACAGACACGGCTTTGCAACATTTTGGCAAGGTGACTGGATTGATTAATAACGCCGGAGTCATTCATGATCGAATTTTTCATCGAATGGAATTGCAGGAATTCACAGAAGTGATGGATGTTCATGTGAAAGGCACCTTTATTTGCAGTCAAGCCGTTACCAACTATTTTAAGTCCACCCATACACCTGGTTTTTTACTTCATATGACCTCGCTGGCAGGACTTATTGGTACAGTCGGCCAGGTGAATTACAGTGCGGCAAAGGCGGCCATAATTGGCATGATGATGACGATGGCTAAAGAATTAGAAAGAGATCATATCCAAGTGAATGCTGTGGCACCTGCAGCCAAGACGGATATGACTCGCCCTTTTCTTGAGAAATTAGAGCTTTCCTCTGCCACAGAAGAAGAGAAGCAGTATTGGGAGATTGGGACAGCGGATCAGGTAGCTGATTTTCTGGCCGGCTTCATTCAGAATAGATCGATGGATCAAACCGGAGTCGTATACTCTATTAATAAAGATGAAGCTGGCATTTGGCTTCCTCCCTCATACGTCATGCTTTAAGATACTAGCGGCACGCTCTTTCAAATAGGGCGGCCGTATTTTTTGTGTTATGGTAGAGGGTAGAATTGAAAATTAAGAATAAGGCAGGAGAATAGAATGGCACAAGAAATAAAAATAAAAGTGCGTCGTCCACATGTGAATAAGTTTAAAAACGGCTATCCACTAATCCACAAGGAATCGGTTGTTTCTACTGAAAAATTAACTAAAGAGGGATCCATTCTTAAACTTGTGGATGAGCATGATCAATTTATTGCAAAAGGATATTTCGGAAAACAAAATAAAGGTTACGGCTGGGTTCTTAGCTATCATGAACAGGAAGAGATTGACCAGTCTTTTTTTGACAACCGGTTAGAGAAAGCGATTCAGCATCGGAAGTCATTCTTTAAGCGTGAGGATACCACGGCTTTTCGTCTGTTCAATAGTGAAGGGGATGGAATTGGCGGTTTAACCATTGATTACTTTGATGGTTATTACTTAATTAATTGGTATAGTGAAGGAATATACTCCTTTCGTTCCTCCATCATTGAGTCACTAAAGAAACTGGTGGACTACAAAGCAATCTATCAAAAGAAACGGTTCGGTAAGCAAGGTTCTTATATCGATGAGGATGAATTTGTAGCAGGGGAAAGAGGAGAGTTTCCGATTTTCGTGAAAGAAAACGACGTTCGATTTCCTATCTATTTAAATGAGGGTGCGATGGTTGGATTGTTTCTGGACCAGCGTGAGGTTCGTAAATCCATTCGAGATCACTATGCTGCTGGAAAATCAGTTTTAAACACCTTCTCTTATACGGGTGCCTTCTCAGTTTACGCTGCACTAGGCGGTGCTTCACACACAACAAGCGTGGACCTTGCCAACCGCAGCTACGCGAAAACCATTGAGTCCTTCAGTATTAATAACATTGACTATGAAGCTCAGGACATCATTGTAGAAGATGTTTTTAAATACTTTAAGTATGCTAAGCGCAAGGAGAAGCAATTTGACTTTGTAGTCCTTGATCCGCCTAGCTTTGCAAGGTCTAAAAAGCATACATTTCGGGCTGAGAAGGACTATACAGCTCTGCTTAAGGAAACCATTGATATTACAGCTGTTAATGGGGTGATTGTAGCTTCAACGAATTGCAGTAAATTCAATATGAAGAAATTTAAGTCCTTCATTGATTCTGCTTTTAAGCAGTCCCAATTTAAATATAAACTTGTTGAGGAGTATACGTTACCTGAAGATTTTAAAACCACCTCGAGTTTCAAGGAAGGTAATTATTTAAAAGTAGTTTTTGTAAAAAAAATTAAATAAGCCATCCTTTTATCTATCTTTTACTATGCTGGATCTGAGTCTTCTGGCATAGTTTTTTTGTGTGCTAAATTCTTAGTCCGCTCGTTAGGAAATGACAATTTTCCTCAGTCCGGGCTTTTGGTGGGAGATATTGGTGAATATTGTAAATTTACGTCATTGTACACAAATATGATTACATGCACACAATTTAAATACAAATGTACACAATTATGATTGCATGTAAACAAATGTGAATACAAACTGCTAAATCAATATGCGTACAAAAAAGAATACAAGTGTGCAAATTAGTAAAGTTGTATGCGGAAAAGAACACGAAAAAAGGCACATTGACTAATTGCTGAAAGTTTAATAGATTTAAATATAGTGCTAGGTAAAATCTAGTAATCCAAGAATAGATTAGAAAAAAAGGAGAATTGAATTTATGACACAATCGAGAATAGCGGCGATAGACGTCGGAAATGATGCGTTGAAAGCAAACTTTGGAAGAATGGAATCTGAGTTATACCTTCCTAACGTGGTTGCAAGAGATTTAGAAGATCGTCCGGTAATAGGGATTGAGGAGTTAGATGAAAAGGATCCACTAGACAATCTGCATATTCGAGTGCATTCTCCTGCTCTAAAAGAAAACAATGCGATTTACCGTGTGGGTACACTAGCTACTAAAACGAGCAATTCAACTGAATTAGATCCGGGGAGTTATAAATCTGAAGAAGATCAGACTCTAATCATGCTGTTTGCTTCTCTAGCATTAGATGCTGTGGGAGCAAAGGATTCTCAATCAGCCAAAAATAACGTCATTGATGCGAATTATACGCTGGGTACAGGACTTCCTCTTCGTGAAGTTAAAGAAGGTAAAGATGTAGGCTATCGCTCTCAGCTGCTTGGTTCTGTGCACCAGGTTGAGTTTCTGGTAACTCCGAAATATCAGGGAATTAAAGTCAACATTAAATTTGATGAAGTAAAAGTTTACCCTGAAGGATTTGCTGCCTACGTTAACTTAGTGATGGATAATGATCTTAAGATTATTAATAAAGAACTGGTCGACAAACAAATTCTCATCCAGGACATCGGCGGTCTTTCTACGGATATTGCTGTAATTCGTAACCGGAATGTGGACGATGATAAAGCTCAAGGATTTAACCTTGGAGTAGCAGAGTCACTAGAAGCGATCCGCGATGAAATTTTGACAAAACATGGCGTTGAACTAGACAGCCGTCGTGATGTTGTAGACATTATTACTAGAAATCATGATCGTCACCATATCATGGTGAAAGGCAGCAGAACGAATGTGCATGACATTACAGACAGAATTCTGCTTGAACTTGCTAAAAAGCAATATCGCTACCTTCGTAATGTATGGCAGAAGAACTCCCAGTCTGAAATCTGCTATTTTGTAGGCGGTGGTTCAGCTGTTCTTAAGGATTACATTAAAACGTTAAATAACAAGCTTGACGGCTTTAATATTGAATTCTTTGAGGATGAAGATGAAAGTATCTGGATGATGGCCAATGCTTACTACAAGCTGATTTCTGATTTCCTACGCAAGAATTCTAAAGATCAGCACAAAGATATGAGAAAAGACCAAAAAGAGAAGACAGCGTCATCTAAGTAAGGTGATTGAATGAGAAATTCTAAAAACAGTGTGGAAAGGGGACAATCCATTACATTCCGTGTCCCCTCTGACACACCTGACCATCTTTTAAGACAACTATCGGAGCTTAAAGATAATGAGCGAAGAAATTTCTCCAGTAAAATCGCGCAATTTGTTATGGAAGGGGTCAATGAATCTTTTTCTAAGGAAAAGGAAACGGTAACGATCCCCTTGCCGAAGAAGCTTACGAAAGAACAAAGAAATTGGATTAAACATGAACACTCCGAAGCGCTAATAGGAAGTATTCTCTATCAATTAATGATGGATCCAATGAGAGCTACTACGCTGCTGGCTTCACTGAACAGCAATGCTTATGATATTAATGAAGCATTATATTTACAGGAAGAGACAGCTGCATCGCAAGAACGATCTCCTATAGAAAACCCCGTTGCAGAAGCAGAAGTACCTATCGAGGAACCAGATTGGGAAAACATTGATGACCAGCTGGATGATTTAAATTTAGATAACTTGCAGGATGACCTGCATGTTAAGCAAGAAGAAAGTAAGAAAGAGGAAGATGACGACGATTTACTGGGAGATTTTCTATCTAGTATGAATAAATAAACCAAAGAGACCGGAGCTTACCGGTCTTTTTTTATCCATAAATTTATTAATAAATAGTACAGGGTTCGTCTATGCCTTGCCCTCTGTCGATCTCTTAGTGGTGAGGAAATTTAAGGACGTCTTAACGCCCGTTTAGAATCAAATGCTTCTAACGTAATTAAATTTCAAAAGTTACAAAAACACGGACTTACCTCGAGTGATCACCGTATTCTGGCCATTTTCACACCGAAGATTTATTATTTTTATCATAGGAACTACTAAATAGAAAAAATCAGCCTGGATACAAATTCCCGGGCTGACCATTTCGCCTATTAGCTTAACTGGTTATGCTCTGCAAATTTAACGAACGATCTTTCCTCTTCCACTAGACCGCAGGTGCCGCATTGAATCTTGCGGGAAGGTCCTTTGTAGCTTACGTGAAAGGCGTCTAGCTGGTTATCTTCATATTCGGTAATAACCTCACCTGACTTAGGGTCCATTTTTACAGATTTGGGTACTTGTTCAATAATATTAAATCTTGATCGGTTCGTTTTGCAGCTGGGACATAAATAAGGTTCCATATAAACACCTCCGAATCCTATTATTCCCAAATTGAAAAAACTCATGTAAAAAAAGTTAAGAAGATTAGATTAAGGGAAATAGGTAAAATAGAATACTCTTTTCTAAGGTGGTGTATTAGGTGGCTGAAGAATTTATAAGGCAAGTGGATAAAATGGGGCGTTTGGTGATCCCTAAGCAAGTTCGGAATACTCTAGGATTTGAGCATGTTGATCTTTCCATCACTACCTTAAAAAATGGCAGGGGAATTACACTGACAAAAGCTACTGAAAAGGATAAAGATAGCAGGACTTTAGATAGTTATGGAAGGCTGCTGGTCCCTATTGAACTTAGAGAACAACTTGGATGGGAATTTGGGAAATACGTCGAGGTGAATATAGAAGGCAGCAAAGCCATTCTTCAGGACCAAAAGGACCAATGTGAAATTTGCGGAGCAACCGAGTCACTTCTAGCAATCAAACAATCCTTTTTATGTGAAGACTGTCTCCTGGAAGGGTTAGAAAGTGTCACTGCACGCTGGGTTACTGTGATGGACCAGCTGGTGAACGAGTATAAAGAGGAATGTTTTGCAGCTCTTGCTTTCGAAGACATAGAAGTTACTCATCAAGCCAGGGTAAAAGGCAGACGACTTCATGCTTTATTTAGCTTTGTTGGAATTACAGAAGATCATTCGTTAATGAAACGATTAAAGAAAGCCCATAAGAAACTAGGTAAAGTGAGAGAAAAGGATGTACTAATCGAGGAATTTCAAGAAAGGGCTAAAAAGACAGAAGAGAAGTCAGATGCTGCGGTGTATAAGCAGTTAAGTGAAAAAGCAGAAAACAAGAGACTCGATCATCAGAAGAAAATGGAAGCAAAATTGCCCAACATCATCAACCAGGAATTTATTGACGAATGGAACCGATTTAGAGAGAAGGAATTCAGGAAATACGTGTTATTTTTAAATATTCCTTACCGGTTAGAAGAGTATGAAAAGACATTTGACGAAGCGATAGCTGAATATGAAGAAATAGTAAGAGACCGGGGGATTGAATCAGCCGATGCATTAAATGCGCTCCATCACATTCGGATTCAAGCGAAGAATCTTCGTTATATTTATCGTTATCTTGATGAAGTTTATAATAAGGATTACCAGGAACTCGCGGACTTCTACACAGATTATCAAAGACAGTTTGGAGATATTCATGATCTCTATTATTGGCTGGAACGGTTAAAGAAAGATCGTAAAAACCTTCAAGTTAAAAAGAAGGCGGTAAAGCGAGTGAAGAAAGAACTGAAGCAGGAACTGGCAGACAACCTCCAGTATGTGAATGTAAATAAAAATTCTGAGTGAATGAATGTAGTAAAAAAACAGCCGCCTCAATTTTCATTAGTGGCGACTGTTTTTAATTTGAATACGGTTACCTTTTGGTGGCCTAGTTGGTAAACTTAAAGAACTTTAGGTTAAATTATGAAGCCGGGTAAAGTAGCCTTGAAGAGAGGCGGAAACATCTTCATAAATAGAAAATAGCTCACGGTATTTCTCGTGATTTTCAGAATTCGGTACATATTCCTCGTCCATAGGGATTGAAGCTTTAATATCCTCTAACCGTTCTACATGACCCGTGCTGTACAAGGCCAGCCAGGCAGCGCCCCAAGCTGAACTTTGGTGGCTGTGAGGAATTTGAATCGGCTTATTAAAGATATCTGAGAGCATCTGTACCCAGAAAGGAGACCTCGCGAATCCGCCGCTCGCATAAATTTTTTCATGTTGATTTCCTAAACGTTCTAGAGCACTTGCGATATGCAAGATTGAGAAATGAACGCCTTCCATCGCTGCCCGAGTCATATGTTCTTTTTTATGAGCAGGGGTAAGCCCAATGAAGGATGCCTTCGCTTCCGCATTCCAGAACGGCGCTCTTTCTCCGTTTAAATAAGGGAGGAAGAGAAGATTGTTGGCACCAGGTTCTACAGTAGATGCCATTTCGCTTAATTGCTCTACACTGATTTCCTGGTCTTCATTTTCCCATAATTGCTGTAGCCAGCCGAGCACCAGTCCGCCATTATTTGACGGTCCGCCGGTAATCCACAAATCTTCTGTAAAACTATAAGAGAAAATTTCTTGCTTCTCATCCAGCATCGGCTTTGAAGAGAACTGACGGATCGCACCGCTAGTCCCGATTGTGATCGCCGTTTCTCCTGGATGGATCGCTCCAATGCCCAGGTTGGCAAGCGGGCCGTCACTTGCTCCGATGACAAAGGGAGTTTCTGGACTCAAGCCTGCTCCTGCTGCTTTCTCTGGGTCAAGCCCTTCTAAACGATAGGTGGGAGAGACAGGAGTAAATAAATGTTTCTCTTCAATAGATGCAAGCTTTAATGCCTCTTCGTCCCAGGAATGCGATTGGATATTAAACAGTCCAGTGGCTGCCGCTATGGAATAGTCCACTACCTTTTCTCCGAACCAGCGATAGATCAGAAATTCTTTAATGGATACAAAAAAGCTGGCAAGTTTTCGAGGTTCATAGTTGCAATTTTTCATCCATACCAGCTTGGAAAGGGGTGCCATTGGATGAAGCGGTGTCCCAGTCCGGATGTATAAGTCTGGATGTAATTCCTTTAAACTCACGGCTTCCGCAGAACTGCGGGCATCTGCCCAGATGATGGACGGTGATAGCGGGTCGCCGGCTTCATTCATACAAATTAATGAATGCATCGCTGTCGAAATCCCTACGGTGAGAATCTGTTCTTTGGAGATCTGAGCTTTATCGATACTATCCTTCATCGCCTTTAATGCCGCGGCCTCAATTAACAATGGGTCTTGCTCTGCATACCCTACTTGTGGATGTTCGAGAGAGTAGCCCTCTTCCTGTTCTGCTTCTACTTGACCATCTAAATTAAAAATGACGGATTTAGCACTTGTTGTGCCCAAATCCAGTCCGATTACATATGAATTCATGAATGTCTTCCTTTCCGTGTTATACTCGTTTTCGTAAAATGGCATCCCGCATTTTCTGTGTCGCTTGCTGAGACTCTGCCTTGGTCTTCATACTATAGCTGACAAATAATGAGTCAATGAGGGAAAGCTCAGCTATCCTTGAAGCTAAGGCCTCAGAACGGAATTCTGTTTCCTGCGCCACCGTGTACAAGGAGATATCAACGAGTTTAGTTAAAGGTGATTTTGCGAAATTTGTAATGGCGATCGTTTTGGCTCCATGCTCTTTTGCAATATCAATAATGTCCAGGGCATCTTTATTAGATCCTGTATGAGAAATGATAATAGCTACGTCTCGAGGTGTCAGCTGTGATGCAGACATTAATTGCAAGTGGGTATCTGAATAAGCATGGGTGGACATTCCAGTTCGGATGAATTTGTGCTGAGCATCCAATGCGACAATACCTGAGCCGCCATTTCCATAAAAGAAAACACGGTCCGCTTCAAGCAGGAAGTTCAGCGCCTGATGCAGGGTTTCCTGATTTTGAATATCCCGGGAGGCTTCCAATGCACGAATATTGGCTTGAAAAACTTTTTCAGCAATATCAAGTTCTGTATCGTTTTCGCTAATGGTTTCATGTATATCTTTAATAGGGTTCACCGTTTCCGAGGCGAGCGCTATTTTTAAAGCTTGGTAGCCTTTAAACCCAAGGCGTTTACAGAATCTGAAAACGGTTGCATCCGCAACCATAAGATCATCAGCAACTTGATTAATCGTAGAGTGGACAATGTTTTCGGTATTTTCCAATATATAGTCAGCGATTAATTTCTCTTTTTCACTAAATTGACTGTATGAGGAGCGGATTCGGCTGATTACATGTTTGGCTGGTACTTCCATCATTCTAGTTTCCTCCTATAAGGTGAACAAGTTACTTCTATTGTATATGAAAAATATTTCAAAAAAAAGTAATAGAGAGTGAAATTTTTTTCTTGAAAACGCTTGTATTAAAAAAATATTCTTGTATAATCGGTGTTATAGAAAAAATATTTCAACAATTTGCATTGGAACGAGGGGGGAAAACATGCAAGTTGGTTTAGTGGGTCTTGCGCAAATGGAATACAGGTAAGTTGTGAACCTGATGGATTAAGGTCGCGAGGTATTTGCTATTTGGTGTAAACCTAGAACAACTCCAGCAGATCTTAAAGGACGGAGCAATTGGCGCCCGGAATTTACAAGGTCTAAGTAAGCAGGTGAATGTAATGCCATTGATGGCCAGTTTAAAAGCACCGCATTTGAAAGCGGTTACCCCTTCATTGGCAGAACAGAGATCGGACGTTTTTTAAAGATCGTACATATCGGCAGGGAATAGGGCATGATTGCCGTAGGGTATGAAATCTTAGGGAAAAGTCCATTCGCTCCTGGTTAGTAGAACTGATGGAGAATGTTTTCTCTAAAGATGCAAAGCTCGAAGTTATCCGCGGGGTATTAAGTTCCTCCGGAGAAGGAAAATGGGCACTGACTGCCCAGTAATTGCCAAGTCCCTGATGATACGTTCTCAGGATAAGCTGTGGCAGCACTAAGAATTGAATTTGGCGGCCATGCAGTCGTTAAAAATTAATATAATAAGGGAGATTGATCGTATGAAGAAAGTATTGTTGCTATTATCTACGGTATTACTAATTGCTATGCTTGCCGCTTGCGGTAATGGAGATTCATCAGGTGATGGAGATGAAAGCGCTTCAGGTGATGACGGAGTTAAAACAATTAAAGCAGGTATTGGATTAAACGAAGACCACCCTCAATACAAAGGGTTACTGAAATTTAAAGAAATCGTTGAAAAGAAAACAGATGGTAAAATTAAAGTTGAAACTTATCACAGTGGTCAGCTAGGTGATGACCGTTCAATGACTGAAGCCCTTCAGTTAGGGAGTCAGGAAGTTACAATTCCTTCTACAGCACCACTTGCAAACTTCGTACCAGATTTCAGCGTATTTGATATTCCGTTCCTATTTCCAAACACAGAAGTAGCGGATAAGGTTCTTGACGGCCAAGTAGGTCAAGATATTCTAAAGAAACTAGAAGATCAGAACTTAGTAGGACTAGCGTATTGGGAAAATGGTTTCCGTGACGTAACAAATAGTAAGCACCCAATCAAAACAATGGATGATTTCAAAGGTCTTAAATTACGTACAATGGAAAATGACTTGCACCTTGACGCTTTCAAAGCACTAGGAGCAAACCCTACTCCAATGGCATTTACGGAACTATTTACGGCTATGCAGCAAGGTACAGTTGATGGTCAAGAAAACCCTTATGCAACGATCTATCTGCAAAAGTTCTATGAAGTACAGAAATATGTTTCTAATACGCACCATATCTACAGCCCGTTTGTATTCCTAATGAGCAAAGATTTCTATGATGGACTTTCTGAAGATCAACAGAAAATTGTTAAAGAAGCAGCTGTTGAATCAGGTAAATACGAGCGTAAGCTGAATCGTGAAGCAAACGACAAATATTTAGACAAACTTCAAGAAGAAGGTATGAAGTACACAGAAATTTCTCCAGAAGCACGTGAAGAAATGAAGAAAGCTGTACAACCTGTCATTGACGATTACAAGAGTGAAATTGGTGAAGAAACTGTAGACAAAGTTTATCAAGCGATTGAAGATGCACAGAAATAATTAGTGAGGATATACGTTGCAGAGTTTACTCTGCAGCGTATCACTTTTTCTTAGGATTAAGTACAAAATGAGGGTCAGTTGAGGTGAAAAAATGAACATCATTAAAGCCATAGATCGAAGGTTGGAAGAAGTTCTGCTTTTTCTCTTCTCGACCGTTATGGTAAGTGTAATTTTCATACAAGTCGTTATGCGTGTATCTGGGAATTCCTTATCGTGGTCAGAGGAGCTAGCACGGTATTGTTTTATTTGGTTAGTGTATATAGGAATAAGTTATGGAGTGAAGAAACAGCGCCATATTAAAGTTGAAGCTGGATTGCTTTTACTCAATGATAAAGGGAAGCTGATCGCTTCCATGCTTGCGAATGTTATATTCTTAATCTTTTGTTTCTTTGTTATGTATTACGGTTATGACATAGCTAATCAGCTGCTTGGTTTTGGGCAGCAGTCGCCAGCTCTGCATCTTCCAATGGGGCTCGTGTACATGGCCACCCCAATCGGATTTGCATTGACGGCCATTCGTTTAATTCAGAATCTTTATAATCAGTTTAAGATGCTGACAGGCAAAAAAGAGGTAGAGATTGAAGATGAAAAAGACCGAATTCTGAAGCAGGAAGGGGAGGATGAATCATGACAACATTAGTATTATTCGGTTCATTTGCTATTCTCCTGATAATTAGTGTTCCTATCGGTATTGCTTTGGGTCTTTCTACTCTTATTACTCTCTTCTTTTCAGGCAGCATTCCAATTAATTTCTTAATGAAAGAGATGGTAACTTCTGTAGACTCCTTCCCCCTTATGGCTGTGCCATTCTTCATCTTAGCCGGTGAAATCATGGGGAAAGGCGGCATATCCGAACGGCTCTTCAACTTCGCAAATGCTTTGGTTGGGAATAAAACGGGTGGATTTGCTATGGCAACCATCGTTACTTGTATGTTTTTTGCGGCGATCTCCGGTTCTGGTCCGGCAACCGTTGCGGCCATCGGAGGAATCATGATTCCAGCAATGGTGAGACAAGGGTATGATAAGAAATTCGCTACGGCAACCGTAGCAGCTGCCGGCTCAATTGGAGTTATTATTCCTCCAAGTATCCCGATGGTTATTTACGGGGTTGTTGGTGGAGCTTCGATCGGCGACATGTTTATTGCCGGAATTATCCCTGGTCTTCTAGTTGGTTTATCTTTAATGGTTTGGGCTTATGTCCATTCGAGAAAACATAATTACAAAGGCTCTGAACAGAAAACGTCACTCGCCAACATTGGAAAGACGTTCTGGGAAGCTAAATGGGCGCTTGTAATCCCTGTTATTATCCTAGGCGGTATTTACGGTGGTATTTTCACACCAACAGAGGCAGCGGTTATTGCAGTAGTATACGGAATTATTGCCGGTCTGCTATTATATCGTGAGCTTAGCTTTAAAGACATGCCGAAATTGTTAGCGGATGCTGCTTTGACAACTGCGACTGTCCTCATTATTGTAGGATCCGCGACAGCATTCGGACGTCTGCTTACCGTTGAACAAATTCCTACACAAGTCGCTAATCTATTGTTATCGATTTCAGATAGTCATATTGTGATCATTCTACTCATCACAGTTTTACTTCTGATCGTCGGCTGTTTCATGGATACATTAGCCGCAATTATTATTCTAACCCCGATTCTTTTGCCGATCGCGGTAGATATTGGGTATGATCCGATTCACTTCGGTATCATTATGGTTGTAAACCTGGCTATTGGTTTCATTACTCCGCCGCTTGGTGTAAATTTATTTGTAGGGTCCGGAATCTCCGGCTTGTCCATTGAACAGTTATCGAAAGCAATTGTTCCATACTTCCTTGCTATGCTGTTCTCCTTATTAATGATCACGTTTATTCCTCAACTGTCATTATGGCTGATCAGTTTCGGTAATTAAACGGGAACCCATTGACCCTCTCCTTATAACTATTCAAAAAACCCTTGCCGAAAAGCAAGGGATTTTTGATACATAGAAAAGAAAAAATCAGCAGAGAAAGCAGGGATAAAGATGAAACCACTTGATGTAGTTACACTAGGCGAAACCATGGTGTTGTTTAGTTCCACCGAACACCTTCCGCTTGAATACGTGCATCAAATGCAAAAACAAATTGGCGGGGCGGAATCTAATGTTGCAATCGGTCTTTCCAGGCTGGGATTAAAAGCCGGGTGGATCAGTAAACTTGGGGAAGACCCTTTTGGACGGTATGTACAAAAGTTTATCCGTGGGGAAGGAGTGGACACGAGTGCTGTCACTTATACAGACAGAGCTCCTACCTCCGTCTTTTTTAAAGAAAAATTATCCGCAGAACAAGTCAACGTCTATTACTACCGAAAGAATTCTGCAGCAAGTTTAATGAGCGCGGATGATGTGAAGGGAGATTATATAGCTCAAGCTAAAGTGCTGCACGTGACGGGAATTACTCCTGCTTTAAGTGAATCCTGCAAGGAAGCCGTATTTCATGCCATTCAACAAGCAAAGGATCATAACCTGACTATTGTATTTGATCCTAACGTGCGCTATAAACTTTGGGACGACTTGGATGAGGCTCGTGAAGTATTATTGAAAATCGCTTCCTTAGCAGATTATATTCTTCCCGGTACAGATGAAGCTGCTTTCTTAACGGGTGAGGAAGATTATGAAGCATCAGCTCGTAAACTTCTAACGAATGATTCTCAGAAAGTCATCATGAAGCTGGGAGAAGAAGGAGCCTATTATCATTCGCTAGAGGAAACCGGCCGTGTCAGCGGATTTCCAGTTCAGCAGGTTATCGACCCCGTAGGTGCGGGAGACGGCTTTGCCGCAGGGGTAATCAGCCAGCTTCTTGAAGGGGCGTCCCTTGCTGAAATGACGGAATACGGTAATGCCGTTGGAGCTTTTGTCGTGCAAATGAGCGGGGACATTGAAGGAGTTCCCACTAAACCCCAACTCGAACAATTTATGAAGTCTGGAAATCGGAAGACAGACGTAGAGCGATAGAATAGGAGGAACTAGGATGAATAAAGCAATGAAACTTAACCGCCTGGAAGAAGGCGGTGTAATAGCGGTTATCCGTAAAATCAGAAAAGAGGATGTAGTTCCATTGGCAGATGCTTTAGTTGAAGGAGGCGTCACCACTCTTGAAATCACGGTAGATAGCGAACAAGCCTATTTAATGATTGAACAGGTGAAAGAACGCTTAGGCAGTAAAGCGCTTGTCGGTGCGGGAACGGTTTTAGATGGGGTAACAGCCCGGATGGCTCTTCAAGCTGGAGCTGACTTTATCTTTTCTCCTAACTATAATAAAGAACTTATTCAAGTGACGAACCGGTATGGGGCGATTTCCATTCCTGGAGTGATGACTCCTAGTGAAATGGTGGATGCCTATCAAGAAGGAGCAGATGCCGTTAAGATTTTCCCAGCATCTGTACTTGGACCGGGCTATATTAAAGATCTTCAGGGGCCGCTTGGTCAGATCCCTATGATTCCAACTGGCGGCGTTTCTATTGAAAATGCCGGTGATTATATTACGAACGGAGCCGTTGCAGTAGGGGCAGGTGGTTCTTTAGTAGATAAAGAGCTCATCCGTAATCAGGACTTTGACGGCATCACACAACTTGCCCGTCAGTTTACACAAGCAGTACAGCAAGCTAGAGGGGAGAAATAAGGATGAAAATTAAAGAGATTGAAACCTTTGTCGTGCCACCTAGATGGCTTTTCCTGAAAATCACCACGGATGATGGAATAGAAGGCTGGGGAGAACCCGTTGTCGAAGGACGTGCTGCTACTGTGGAAGCGGCTGTTCATGAATTGAAGGATTATCTTATTGGCAAGGACCCACTGCCGATTGAAGATCACTGGAATGTGCTCTATCGCTCTGGATTCTACCGAGGCGGCCCCATTCACATGAGTGCGATCGCTGGAATTGACCAGGCTTTATGGGATATTAAAGGGAAATACTATCAGGCACCTATTTCGGACTTAATGGGAGGCAAGTGCCGCGACTCAATCGATGTGTACTCCTGGATAGGAGGAGATCGTCCCTCTGATGTAGGAACCGCGGCAAAAGAAGCAGTAGCCAAAGGATTTAAGGCAATCAAGATGAACGGTACTGAGGAAATGCAGTACCTCGATTCGTATAAAAAAGTCGATGAAACCCTTGAGAGAGTCGACGCTGTCAGAAAAGCTGCCGGCAAGGATATAGGGATTGGAATTGATTTTCACGGCCGTGTCCATAAACCGATGGCAAAAATTCTGGCAAAAGAATTAGAAGTATACCGCCCCATGTTTATTGAAGAACCTGTGTTAGCGGAAAACAATGAAGCGTTAAAAGAAATTGCCTCCCACACTTCCATTCCGATTGCGACGGGTGAACGGATGTTTTCACGATGGGATTTTAAACAGGTACTTGCGGAGGGCTACGTAGATGTCATTCAGCCTGACTTATCTCATGCCGGCGGGATTACGGAATGTAAGAAGATCGCGACCATGGCAGAAGCATATGATGTCGGTTTAGCTCCTCATTGTCCGCTTGGCCCGATTGCTTTAGCCGCGTGTTTACAAGTGGATGCCACTTGTCATAACGCTTTTATTCAAGAACAAAGCTTAGGAATCCATTATAATCAGGGTAGTGATCTTCTAGATTATATTGAAGATTCCTCTGTGTTTGCTTATAAGAATGGACAAGTGGATATGTTGACGGGTCCAGGGCTTGGAATTACGGTTAATGAGAGAAAAGTGAAAGAAATGGCAAATGAAGGTCATCGCTGGCGTAACCCTGTATGGAGACATCAGGATGGCAGTGTAGCTGAGTGGTAACTTAAGATGTCGGTGTTTATTCAAGTGGTATTGCCTGTGTTGCTTATTTTTGGTGCAGGCTACCTTATTCAAAAAATGGCACGATTAGATATTAAATCGGTCTCAACCATCGCACTTTATATCATGCTACCTTGTCTAGTCTTTAAAACCTTTTACAATGCCGAACTCAATAGCGAATATCTAATGATGCTGGTGTTTTCCATCTTGCTGCTGGCAGCTATTTTGCTCATAAACAAAGTGGCGGCCAAGATCAAGGGCTATGATACATCGATGGAAAGCGGCTTAATCCTATCTACCGCGTTTATGAATTCCGGGAACTACGGGGCTCCCATCATTTTATTTGCGTTTGGAGATGAGGGATTCGTTTACTCCGTTTCTTTCCTTGTGCTTCAGGCCATTATCATGAATTTCTTTGGTGTTTATTATGCAGCAAAAGGGACCTCTGGGCTGAAAATGGCGGTCATTTCTGTTCTGAAAATGCCTCCCACTTATGCGGTTTTGATTGCGTTAGTTATGAATCTAGGCTCTATTACGATGCCGGAAAATCTTATGTCGAGTGTCAATTTGCTTGCTGATGCCACTATTCCTATGGTGATGGTGGTGCTGGGAATGCAGCTCGCAGGTATCTCCGTAAAGAGCATGGAATGGACGAAGGTATCCTACGCCTCTATAGTCAGGCTGGTTGCTTCGCCTATCATTGCGTTTGCTTTAACCCTTGTACTGCCAATGAGTGATTTAATGGCGAGTGTGTTAATTGTATCGGCTGCGATGCCTTCAGCCGCAACGACTACGATTTATGCGGTACAATTTAATGCAAAACCTGAATTAGTTTCAAGTATCACCTTAATGACTACGTTGTTTAGTGTGGTAACGATTCCTATCTTATTAACAATCTTTATCTGAACAAGTATATGAAGATTGTTATGAAAGATAATACAAGCAAAGATCATCTTTGCTTGTGCTGAAAACCTGCACCATCATTATGATCAAGAGAAAGGATGATCCAAATGGCTAACAAAGTAACGAAGACCATTCAAGTTTTTATTAAAGAATCCCAAACGATTATGGAATTAAGTCAAATTATTCAACAGTACGATTCCGAAATTCTTCTTAAGAAGAATGTTAATGGGAGTGTTATCGAAGCCAACTTGAAAAGCTTCCTTGGACTGATTAACCTGAGACTGCATGATGGAGATGAAGTTATTGTAGAGTGTATCGGTGAAGATGCAGAGCAAGCACTTGGTGAAGTAGAATCCTTTCTTCAGCCTAAAGACTAAATAGCAGACACGAAAAAAGACCCTGACTTTTTAAAGTAAGGGTCTTTTTTGCGGTTTGCATGATCTATTAGTTGGCCGCAGTAGTCTGTTCTTCTCCTTGCATGGGGAACCATTCCTGTGACCATTTTTCTATTTCATCCATAATTGGCTTAAGAGACAATCCTTTATTGGTTAGAGAATACTCAATACGTACAGGAGTTTCTGGGTAAACTTCGCGTTTAACGAGACCTTCCTTTTCCATATCTTTCAAGCGGTCGGATAATACCTTTCCGCTAATACCAATCGTGGATTCAATCGTACAAAAACGCTGCTGGCCTTCTAACAGTTGATAAATAATTAAGCCTGTCCAGCGTTTGCTTAGAATCCCAATGGCTTTCTCAAAACGGGGGCATATGGAAGAATTATTCATATTTCATCACTCCTAGTATTATCTTATCACAACTTAATGAGTAATAAAATATAGAACGACCATAAAGTTACTGGATGTCAATAATACACCTAAATATATTAGCTTACATAATGTAAGTTAATATAAAAATTCTGAGTAAATTCCCCTTTGGACCTCTATTTCTATTTGTTTGCCGCTGTTTCCACAAATTTAAGTTCTGGGAGCCAGCGGGAAATGTGTTCCTTAGTTTGTTCATATTCCTTTTTATACTTGTCCAGTTGATACATAGGGACTGCTTCATAATTATAAGGACCTTCCTTCGTTACAAATGTAACAAGGAATTTCGGGTTAACTGCTTGAATAGGATCCTGCTTATCTGAGGTTTTTTTAAGATTAAAGGTGAGCATTCCGCCTACCCTCTTGTTAAAATCGTCTTGCCCAGAAAAGAAATTACCAAGTGAATAGTCTACTAGCGTTTTATTCCCGTTTTTTCCAGTTACCCATGCTAGAGGCTGCAGAACATGAGGATGATGGCCAATCACTACATCTACTCCCTGATCAGCTGCAAATTGTGCCAGGTCCTTTTGTGCTTGATTGGGAAGGGGCTGATACTGCTGGCCAAAATGGAAGCTGACGACAACAGCATCGGCTTGGGATTGGGCTTGTTCAATATCATGTTTAATCTTGCCATAGTCGATTCGATTAACAAGATAAGGCATGCCTGACGGCGTTTTAATTCCGTTCGTTCCGTAAGTATAGCTTAAAAAGGCGACACTAGGTTTATTCTTTGTTTTATAAACACGAATGTGGTCATGGTCTGCCTGGCTTTTGTAAGCCCCGGTGTACATTAGACCTATGTCTTGCCAATTGTTAATGGCATGACGAATGCCCTCAGCCCCTTTATCAAGACTATGGTTATTAGCAATTGAAACTACATCTACACCTAAATCTTTAAGTGTCGACCCAATTTCCTTGGGTGAATTAAAAGCTGGATAACCCGAAAGACCAAGCTCGGTACCGCCGATCATTGTTTCTTCATTTGCGATTGTAATGGTAGATTGGTTTAAGTAAGGCTTTACCTGATCTAGCATGGGGGCAAAATCGTATCCATTATCGGTTTTCGCATCGGTATACACACGCTTATGTATCAGGATATCTCCAATGGCAGATATCGATAAAGATGATTGGAGTTGTGGTACGGGTTTAGTTTGAAGGCTCATTTGTGAAGTGGGACTCTCTGATGACTCTGTCTGTTTATCTTTTTTTAGAAGTGAGGGAGCACCGCACGCCGCCAAAAAGCCTAGGATAATTAAACTGCAAATAAAAAAACGAACGTGTCGAATGTCATTTTTCCTCCTTAGAATAGCTGGAATTAGTCCGAAATCCTCTTTATTCATCCTCATTATAACAAATAAATTCAATAAAATTCCATAAGTAATACCCTTTTAGAAGAGAGCTTAAAAGGGTATCTGAAAAAAGAGGAGTATGAAGGAGGTTCTCAAAGATGGAAAATAGACAAAAACATTCAGAGCAGGCTGATGCAGATTTTCATAGTAAAGAACAGTACGCTGATATAAAAATGGGTAGTCACAACATATTTTTTAAAAAAGGGTATGATGTCCTTTATACAATTAATGATTTTATTATTGGTGTTTGGTTTTTAATAGGAAGTATCTTTTTTTATTTTGAATCCTTAAAAACGTGGGGAGTAACGTTATTTGTACTGGGCAGTCTTCAGTTACTCATACGTCCGACCATTCGATTAGTTCATCGCTTTCATATGCGTAATTACTATAGAAAAGAATATGAAGAAAAGCAATCATAGAGGAATCCCCTGTTTATAAGCAGGGGATTTATTTTTTTCGAAGAATGTAAAAAGAGAAGTGTATCGTTCAAAAAATTCTGGCTGCTTGTTATCTTGTATGGTGAACTAGAAGACATCTGTAAGCTGTTTTCATTAATGATAATGCTCCTTTCTATAGTAAGGCGAGCTGAATATTTCTATCCCTATGGGCGATATTGAAGCGGAATTTCCGCTCAAAGATATGTTTTTTTCAATACTGCCTGAAGTGTAGATTTCGAGAACAGTATACGGCAAGGGGCGGAGGGGAACGAG
>NZ_JAUTWQ010000021.1:0-68118 GCF_046719735.1 Halobacillus rhizosphaerae | reverse complement strand
TATTGAAGCGGAATTTCCGCTCAAAGATATGTTTTTTTCAATACTGCCTGAAGTGTAGATTTCGAGAACAGTATACGGCAAGGGGCGGAGGGGAACGAGGAGACTCCTGTGGGATGTACATGATAGGTGAGATCCCGGAAGGCAAAGCCTGAGGAAGCTCACCACATGCCCTTGGAAAGCGAGTCGTTCCCCGCAGCCTCTATATTCTCATCAAAAGTCTCGAAATCGAGTCTTCTACAATCCTTCACTTTTCTTGAAGTCAAGCAATTGTACTGAAATAGATATACCAATAGGTAACCGAGGAGACTTCATTTGTTTTACAAACTTAATAGTATCGAAAAAAGGAGCGGATACCAGAATGTATAATCAAGTGATGACTCAGTTAGAAGAACTAGGCAGTGAACAGACGAAACGCATTTGGATTAATCACGGTGCCCAGGAACCGATATTTGGAGTGAAAGTAGGCGATTTAAAAAAACACCTGCTTAAAAAAGTAAAAAAAGACCAACAACTCGTTATGGAACTCTATGATTCCGGAAACAGCGACGCAATGTATCTAGCAGGACTAGCCGTCAATCCAACAAAAATGACAAAAGAAGACCTTCGAAAATGGGCAGAACAAGCGAACTGGTATATGCTCTATGAATATACCGTAGCTCAAGTAGCGGCGGAATCTAACTTTGCGCTCGAACTCGCACGAGAATGGATAAACGCTGATGAAGAAGGTCTCAGGACTGCAGGCTGGAGCACGTATGCCAATTACCTCTCAATTACACCGGATGAAGACATTAGTTACGAAGAAGTGGAGAATTTGCTGCATCACATAGAGAAAAGCATTCATGAGCAGCCGAACAGGGTCAGATATGTGATGAACGGGTTTGTGATTAGTACAGGCGGATACTATAAACATCTTCATGAAGAAGCAAAAAGGGTGGCTCAATCGATTGGGAAAATCAGCGTAAACATGGGTGATACCGCTTGTAAAGTACCCGATGCCTATTCCTATATTGAGAAGATGGAAAAGCGCTCTGTGATTGGGAAGAAGCGGAAAACATGCATCTGCTAGTCGTGCAGAAAAATTAAGCAATCAAAAAGCGGCCCATATATGATCGGACCGCTTTAATAACTATTCAAATTTTACATAAAAAGGAAGTTCTGTGTTACCCATTCCTCTCACATAAACAAACAATTGGCCTTTATGATGAATTTCATGATCAAGACCTAATTGAAGAAGCGCGCCAGCTGGAATATCTCTTCCTAACATATGCTTAACATTAAGGACTTCGCTCAGTTGTTCGTCAGAAAGGTCTGTGACTAAACGGATCGTTTCTTCCGTGTAACGTTTCGCACGCTCCGTTAATGGAGTGGTATCCTCTTCACTAAAAAGTGGCTCAGGGTTCTGCTGATGGGCCAGCTGAGCAAATGTGTAAAGGGATTTTAAGATATGATCAGCAAGTTTGTGAGCTTCCATAGATGTTGGTGTTGGCTTGTAATCGTAGTTGTCACGGTCAATTTTTTCAATTAATTGGTTTGTTACTTCCCGGTGAGTCAGAAAGTTATTAATAAATACTTCACTACTTTTCATAAGAGTCAAGTCCTCCTCAATCTAAATTAATCGTGCCACTTATAAAGGTAGCCCTCATAAAGATTAAGGTCAACTAATAGGGATTAGAGGGACAATGGATTCTATAGCAAAAGCTGCCGCAGGGGATCCGATTCTTCATGCCCGTATAAGCATACGGTTTAAAGCTTTTTCCGCTTGAATAGCGATCGAAGACTTCACTTCAATCGTATTATGCGGGTCTCCATTTTCGACCGTTTCTAAGCACCAAGTAAGATGGGGAAGGTCAATCCGGTTCATGGTCAAACACGGACACATGGATGGATTTAACGAAATAATATGCTTATCTTTATGCTCATCTATAATCCGCTTTACTAAATTCATTTCTGTTCCGATCGCCCACGAACTCCCGGGGGGTGCCTGGTTGATCGTCTGAATAATATGGTTGGTGGATCCCGCGTCATCTGATATGGCGACTACTTCCCTTCGGCACTCTGGATGGACGATGATTTTCATGTCGGGATGCTGCTCCCTTACTTTCCTGACATTATCGACCGTGAAGTTCTCGTGGACGGAACAATGGCCTTTCCACAGAATGACTTGAATGTCTTCTATAGATCCTTCAAACAACAGGGCTTCTGTAATAGGATCCCAAACGGCCATTTGGTCTAATGGGACGCCAAGGTTGTAGGCTGTATTTCGGCCGAGATGCTGATCAGGAAGGAACAGGATGCGTTCTTTTTGTTCAAAGGCCCATGTGATCATTTTTTCTGCATTTGAAGAGGTTACGGTCGCGCCGCCGTGTTTTCCGACGAAGGCTTTAATAGCTGCAGTGGAATTTACATAAGTCAGCGGCAGGATCGTGTCGTCAAAATGTTCCTGGAGCTTTTCCCACGCTTTTTCTGTTTGGTTTAAATCAGCCATATCCGCCATTGAACAGCCTGCTCGTAAGTCTGGTAAGTAAACCTTCTGGTCGGCTCTCGTTAAGATATCGGCTGTTTCCGCCATGAAATGGACACCGCAAAACACAATAGCTTCTGCATCAGATTGATTGGAGGATAATTGGGCAAGCTTTAAGGAATCGCCTCTCGCATCAGCGAATTCAATGACTTCATCCTTTTGGTAGTGATGACCAGGAAGGAAAAGTCTGGTTCCCATTCGCTCTTTAACTTGCTGCACTCTTTCTCTTAATTCTTCGTGAGAAAGCTGGTGATACAGATCAGGCATGACCGGTTTACTCGTTTTCAACGTTTCAAATAAGTTCAACGGATCTTCCTCCTTTGTTCTGATGGGCATAAACCTGAACGCTTATATCTAAGGCAGGAACGGAGTGAGTTAAGTACCCCAGCGAAATATAATCCACTCCTGAATCCGAGTAAGAAGCTAGCTGATCTATGGTAATTCCTCCTGAAGCTTCCGTAAGAATCGAAGGAGGGACTAGCTTTACCAGTTCTTTTGTTTCTTCCACAGAACGGTTATCAAACATAATACAATCTACGTTATTGTCGATTGCCTCTAAGACCTGTTCCTTCGTTTCCGTTTCTACTTCTATCTTCACCATGTGGCCAAGCTTGGCTTTTACTAAATGTACAGCTTGCGTAATTGAGCCAGAAAGTGCGATATGATTATCTTTAATCATTACTGCATCATACAGACCGGAGCGGTGATTAAATCCTCCTCCAGTTCGAACGGCATATTTTTCTAGCATTCTTAAACCTGGAGTGGTTTTTCTAGTGTCGCAGATTCTTGTATGGCGGCTGTTTAAAGTTCGTACAGCTGTGTTTGTGAGAGTGGCAATTCCACTCATTCGCTGGAGCAGATTAAGAATGACGCGCTCACCTTTTAGAAGGCTGGATAGGGGCCCACCAGCAACAGCGATGGTATCCCCAGAACTCACAGGGTCTCCGTCTTTTTTCAGCCGTGTCACTTCTACCGTGTCGTCCAATAGGGTATAGCCTGTTTCAATAATGGACACGCCAGAAAGGATACCTGCTTGTTTAGCAGTGAACTGCACCTCACCCGACTTGTTTGACTCGAATATTGAATCACTCGTAAGATCCTGCTCGCCGATATCTTCTATGAAAAAGTTTTCTAACATTTGTTTAAGCTTTAATGTATTCATAGGTTTCATCCCTTTTCATCATCTGTTTGATTACATGGCTATTTCTCCAGTTTTCTTTTTCTTCAGGGAAATCAATGCGATAATGTCCGCCCCTGCTTTCCGTTCTTTGCAGAGCTGAAGTTGTGATTAACCAGGCCGTGAGCAGCATAAATCCAGCAGTCATTTGAGTTCTGGAGAGGAAGGATAAATCCTCACTCGTCCAGGCATTTATGTTAAATGATTCCAACCATTGGATTTGGGAGAGCAGCTGGTGCTCTGTCCGTACGATTCCGGTATTCTTCATCATTCTCTTTCTTAAATCTACTGGATCTGGAATGCTAAACGTCTTAGCGGAATTTTTCACTTTTGCGACTGGACCAGTTCTAAGCTGGGGTTCCATGTTATTAAGGAGCGAGGCAAGCTTCTTTCCATAAACAAGTCCTTCTAGTAAAGAATTGCTGGCCAGCCGGTTAGCTCCATGAATACCTGTGCATGCCACTTCGCCGATGGCATATAAACCGGTTATGGATGTACGGCCGAAAGTGTCCGTTTTTATCCCACCCATAGAAAAATGACAGCCAGGGGCGACAGGAATTCTGCCGTTTTGAAGGTCGATTTCATTTTTCTGGCAAGCGGCAGAGATGGTTGGGAATCGCTCGCTGAAGTTCTTTACTGCAGAAACATCTAAGTAAATGGTTTCTCCTGCTTGCATATGTGAAAAAATAGTTTGCGAGACAATATGACGAGGAGCCAGATCTTTAAGCGGATGAATCCCCTTCATAATGGCTTGATTTCTGCTGTTAACTAGAATGGCTCCTTCCCCGCGTACGGCTTCAGAAACTAGGCCGCCTGTCCGCCCATTCCTATAAATTAATGTAGGGTGGAATTGAACAAACTCCATATCAGCGAGCTCTGCTCCTGCCCGATACCCGAGAGCAAAACCATCACCGGTGGCAGCGGAAGAATTGGAGGTGAGAGAATAGACTTGCCCTCCGCCTCCCGTGGCAAGAACTACATGAGGGGCAGTGTAAGTATGAATGTGCTCTGTTTTATCCTTCGTCTTAACGCCGCAGCATGCCCCATTTTTATCAAGCATAAGCTCGTACACAAATTCCTGGGTGATGACTTGTACGTTGCGTCCAATTTGGTGGATAAGACAATCGATAATATTCCTGCCTGTCTGATCACCGCCGCCATGAACAATCCGGTGGTAACTATGAGATCCCTCTTTTCCTAGCAAAGGTGTGCCGTTCTCATGCAGATCCAAGCTACACCCTTTATCCATGAGCTGTTTGATCATAGCAGGTGCTTGCTTAACGAGTTGAAGAACCGCGGCAGGGTCATTGTGATAGCGGCCAGCTTCCAGCGTATCCTGGTAATGAAATGTCGGATGATCGATAGGGTCTAATGCCGCAGCAATGCCTCCTTGAGCAAGCGAAGAATTACTAGTCGTTAAGGATGACTTTGTGAGAATAATCACATTCAATTCCTTGCGTAAACATCCAGCAAGCTGTAACGCCGCAGCTCCACTGCCAACAATGATTACATCTGCCATTTTCATGAGCCATCCTCCTGTTAACTTTACGTGTGTATTGACACCTATATTTACATAGATTTAAACTTATGACAAGTACTTTATTTGGAAAACACGGAAGGAGAGAGGCTGATGAAGTATTTTGATTACGCAGCCACGTGCCCGATGGACTCCGAGGTGCTGGATACTTTTGTTCATGCCTCGAAAGAATATTTCGGCAATACGAGCAGTTTGCATGATATCGGCTCGAAAGCCCATGATTTGCTTACCCATTGCCGGCAGTCCTTAGCCGACGGGCTGGAAGTTGAACAGGAAGGAATTTATTTTACAAGTGGAGGGACAGAAAGTAATATCCTGGCTATTCAAGCCTTAGCACAAAACGGCAGCAGTAAAAGGATTATCACCTCAGCAGCCGAACATTCTTCCATCCATAATGTGTTAGTAAAGCTTGAAGAGGAAGGGTTCGAGGTCATTAAAATACCGTATACTGCGGAAGGCATCGTTAATCTGGAGAAACTTGAAGATGCTTTGAAGGTTCCGGCAGCTTTGGTTACGATTCAAGCCATAAATGGTGAAATTGGAACTGCACAGCCAGTCAACCAAATAGCTGCGCTCTGCAGGAAACATGGAGTATACTTTCATAGCGACTGTGTTCAGGCTTTTGGGAAAGGCATAGATGTTGCTTTGTTCGACAGCTTTTCTTTGTCGAGCCATAAAATATATGGACCTAAAGGAGTCGGGGCCGTATATATTCGGCCGTCTATTTCCTTTCAATCAGCGATGCCACATGGAACTCATGAAGGCGGGGTTCGTCCTGGGACAGTCAACTTACCCGGTGTGGCCGGTTTTACACAGGCGGCGGCAAATAGTTTACTGCACAGCGAAGAGCACGGAGAGTGGATTTATTCTTTAAAGAAACACTTTATTCGTGCGATGGAGGAGTCTGAAGAGTGGATTGAATGGATTGGGCATCCGCTGCAGCATCAACGCAGTCCAATTCTCGGAATGTGTATAAAAGATATAGATGGACAATGGATGATGCTCGAGTTGAATAGAAAGGGATTTGCGGTCTCCACAGGTACTGCCTGTCAAGCGGGTCAGCAGGAGCCTTCTAAAACACTTCTTTCCATGGGATATACACGAGCTGCTGCTCAAACTTTTCTCCGTATCTCCTTCGGAAAGGAAACTAGTATCGCAGACGTTGAAGCTTTAGCCTCCCAGTTGAAAAGCTTAATTCGTACTAGAAAGGGGAGTCCCCCCTATGAATCTGCAGAGGTCAGATAAGAATGAAATTTTGATTCCATTAAAACGCGTGTCATCAAGATCTTTTTAATCAGATGACACGCGTTTTTTTATCCTTTATGCTTTTTATGAACGTTTAGCTTTTTTGGAGGATTTTTTATTCGTACGTTTTTCTATGATTCTTTTAATAAAAACCGTTTCCATGAGATCACTCTTTTCTAGTTCGTTACTTGCATAATGTTTTCCTGAAATAATGTCTGGTTAAACCTATTTTGATAAATCTTTAAATAGATTTTAGAAGTTTATCATTTCGGAGCTAGTGTTAAATAAGTAAAATCATCGGGAGATTGTATCTGTGAAACAGAATGTATTAGAATAGAGAGAGTAAAAGAGAGGACGTGAACCTTTATGACAACTAATATAAAACTAATTGCTCTAGATATGGATGGTACTCTCGTACATTCAAATGGAGGAGTATCCGAAACGAATTATAAAGCGATACAGAAAGCGAAAGACAAAGGGATTCATGTCGTCCTTAGTACGGGGCGTTCCTTATCAAGATGCCGTGATATTGCTGAATCACTTGGCCGCTCATCTTACATTGTCACGATTAATGGCAGTGAAATCTATAACCATGATTTCGAGCTGGTAGAAAGGAACCCCCTCGATAACAAACACGTACAGCGTTTGTGGGAGTTGAAAAAGGAGCATGGTCTCTACTTTTGGTCTTCCACTGTTCAAGGCCTTTACAATACCTATAACCCTTTTGAAAAAGAGGTAGAAGAGTATGAGTGGCTTAAATTTGGTTTTGACATTGAAGATGATGAAGTAAGAGAAGTGATTTTGCAGGAATTAAATCAAAATAATGAACTTGAAGTGACCAATTCCAGCCCTACTAATATTGAGGTTAATGCCGTGGGAGTTAATAAAGCTTCCGCTCTGCTCAAAGTCAGTAAGTGGCTGGACCTTTCTATGGACCAGGTTCTTGCGGTAGGGGACAGCATGAATGATATCGCAATGATCCGTGAGGCTGGCGTAGGTGTGGCGATGGGAAATGCCCAGGATAAAGTAAAGGAAGAAGCGGATTGGGTGACCGATTCCAATGATGAGGATGGAGTTGCAAAAGCCATAGAAAAAGTTTTGCAGCAATAATGATAGAGCCAGCTCCTTTGTAAAGGGGCTGGCTCTATTTCATTATCCTGAGATACCAAATGATGGTGGCTTAAGGCGGGCAAACCATGTATCTATGATTTAAGCTGGTGGATAGATTGCATCATTAACAGGATGGTAATTCAAGTTTTCCGCTGTCTCTGTATCTAACTGACCGAATCCAAACACTAAAATAAGGGCTAAAGCTCCGCCAGCTAACCAAGCTGAAAGTTTCTTCATCATTATTCCCCCTTTAAATTAGGTAATCATCCGCTTATAATAATCAGAAGCTGACTTATATTTATGCTGACGATAATAGAGGTCGGCAAGTGTTTTTACATAATAGTGAAAGTCATCCTCATCTCCATATCTCTCAAAATAAGGAATGATATGATTCTTTAACAGCTCCTCTATTTCTTGCTGATCAGCTTCTCTAAATTGGCAGGAAAGAAAATTGAACTTAAGCAAGTACTCTTTATTATTTTCACTGCTTGCTATTTCTTTCCCTTGATTAATAGATATGCTTGCATACTCCGTATTATTCATAATCATATAGACCTTGCTTAGAAGAAAGAGCGAACCTAGACAGGCTTGAGGAGAATTACTCCGTATATGCAGCGATTTTTTCAGGTGAATCTCCGCCTCTTCAAACTTCTTCTGATTATAGAGCAAATATCCATAGTTGTGATAGAGCATCCCTTCAAAGGATGGATCAAGGTCATTAATGGGACTATCAATCATTTTCTGGAAATAGGAAGCTGAAAGTTCATATTCCCCAAGTAGATTAAAGTTAATGCCCAGGATCATATAACAATCCATCACTTTTAAATAGTTTAATTCTTCCTGAAATAAAGCTACGGCATCTTCTGCACAGCTATTGGACCGGATTAAACGATTAAGTCTGCTGTAGGCGATGGCCATTTTGTAAGGGAGGTCGCCTCGTTTTCCTTTTCCTTCGAGTGAAAGGGCCAGGTGAAAGGAGGTAAGGGCATCCTTGACCGATGAATAGGAGAGAGCATACGTTCCTTTAATCGTCTCAAAATAGTACCTTTGTTCCTTATCCATGAGCAATAGCTTGGAGTCCAGAAGGGTGTAACATTCCTGAAAGGCAGGCAGGTCTTTTTTAAATAGAAAATAATTCAAAACAAACAGTTCATAATAGAGTTCCATATGATAGTTTTGCTGTTGACTATGAAAGGCAGCCGTTATGAGATGATACATACGGTCTGCTTCCTCTTCATTTCTTTGTTGGATAAAATGATAGAAAGAAAGTAAGTCTTTTCTTAGTTTCAGGGAGTCAGCTTTGTACATTCTCTTTATATCCAAGTTTAACCTGGCACAAAGTTCCAGAAGAATCTCTTCTTTAGGCAGGCGTTTATTATTTTCTAATTGACTCAAGTAGGTAATCGAACAGATGTTTTTCGATAATTGCTCAAGGGTGAGTCCAGATTGTCGTCGGAAGTATTGAATAAGCTGTCCAGCAAGAATAGTCAACCACCTCCTTTTTTAAAAAACATAGGAATGTTTGTTCCATTCGATCATAAACTATAATAATCCTACCCAAGGGATCTAAATTCCTTCCATAGGCCTAAAAAAGCATCGTTATTCAGATGAATAACGGTGCTTTTTTGGCTGGAACCGGGGAGGATTACTTCATGACCGCATACCTGCAACTGTGTTCTTCACTGGAAGTTGGCATTTCTTTATAAGCCTCGTTTGCAAGCGTTTGAAGCTTTTGCCTTAAAGCATGGTTTGAAAGGTCCTGCTCCTGACTCCAAATTTTAGCGGCCAAGCCTGAAATATGCGGGACCGCCAATGAACTCCCGCTCAAGGTTTGGTACCCGCCGTTCATCCAGGTGGATTCAATGGCGGTGGAGGGAGCCCACATTGTTAAATCGTCATCCTCAAACGCAGTATTCAAATTTTTCGTGAGCGGTGATAGGGAGGAAAGGGAGGTATGGCTGCCGGAATTTTTACTTTTTTGAGAGGTGTCTGATTTACTATTTGCTTCCAGAGAAGGGGTTTCTGTGCCGGAAATAACTAAAGCGCCATGCTCCGCAGCATAGGAGACTGCGTCTGAGATGAGAGGATCTTTATGAATTTCTCCAAAGGACATGGAGATGATTACTTTGGTGTTGGCTTCTTCTGCCTGATCCGCTGCGTGGCGGATGGCATAGGCAATGTCATCGGAATAGCCTGTCCCGTTTTTGCCGAGAACCTTATAAGCCCAAAGCTTTGCTCCTGGAGCGATGCCAAATATTCCTAAACCGTCGCATCCCCCATTAGCAAGTACCGTACCAGCGGCGTGGGTACCATGTCCATGTTCATCCAGGAAGTTTTCCTTCTCTACGGGTGAGTCTGCACGGCGGAAATCTTTGCAAACCTCAACATTATCTGCTAGATCTACGTGGTTAATGTAGACCCCTGTATCGAGAATAGCGACCCGGATGCTTTCACCTCCAGAAGCTGATTCTAGCCCAGACTCATTACACACCGCTTTAACGCCCCACGGGGTTTGCTCTTTAGGTAAGGCGGAATTTGGCCCAGAGTGAAGAGTGTCTTCGAGCTTTACTTTAGGAACGAGGCGAATATGATAGTTGTTATTCTGTTTAAGTAATTGGTAGTCTTTCTCTGACACAATTGTCGAAAACCCTTGATCAAAATTCCATCGGACTCCGAATTTTTTCTTGGCACTTTTATGTTTCACTCGCTGCTTTGCCTTGATTAGGACACGGACATCTTTTCTTTTATGATCTTTTTTGGAGAAAACACCAGAGGCAAATTTTGATGTGAACACTAGGAACAATTGACTCAACAAGGGAACACTCTTCACTTTTCTCCACCTCGCTATTTATATTTTCATCCTGAAACTAACTATACAGTGCTTGTCCTAATTGAAAGATCACCCCCTCTCTATAATTAACTGAATATTCTATCTTTAGTGAATATTGTAACACCGTATATACCAGAGGGGTATGGATAAAAAATGAACTAAAGCTATGAATGAAATACATGTTTTTGAGTTTTTTTTTCAACAATCGAAAGGTTATGGCGATGTTAGTTCTCATTCGACAAATCATCCGGCACAGGAGGCGAATGATGGGTGCCAATCGTTAAGTGTCCGCTTAATTCTCTAACGCCGATTTGTTCAATGTTATTAACCGCTTCGAATTTATCCAGATAAAGCTGCTCTACATAAAGGTTGGGAGTGCCTGAACATTCAGTGGAAGCAAGGTGTTCAACGGAACGCTTCAATTCAGCAATTTCATTTTCGAAAAGCTGGAGTCGCTTTGCTAGTTTTCTATTCAACTTCTGGTAAATTCCGCTCATATGGCTCTCAAGTGCTTCAGTCACTGCCCTTTCTAATTCTTTATTAGCAGGAGGAGAGAGAGGGCGATTCCTTTCTTTTTCTCGAAGACGATGCGTTTGAACTTCCTTGGATTGGATGTGCTTGATTTTAGTCTCCAAGTTTTCAATTCTTTGAGTGAGCGACGGCAGGTTTTTTTGAAATAGTGCGATGAGACTCCCCTCCTTCTTTATTCAATTAAAATTCTGCGCTCGGCTTTTTTAATTCTCTTATATCTGACGAGCAGCAAGCCATTGACATATTTCGATTGCAGTGGAGCATTCTCAGGCGGCTCAGGTAAATGCAGAGTTCGGTCAAATTCACCATAAGTTCGTTCATGCTGCACGGTTTCAAAATCCTGCAGCAAAGGAGGAACCTTTCCCCTGATTCTTAACCCTTGCTCGGATAAAGTGAGCTGAATATCTTCTTTTGGGACGCCTGCAAGTTCTATAAACACGTAAACTTCTTCAGCGGTCACATACACGTCAGCAGGCGGGAATAACCGTTTTGATTCTCTATTGTCTAATTCCAAGGCGTGGTCTTCTTTATCAAACACTTGTGTCCAGAAGTCGCCATTCTGGTACTGTTTAGCAATATTCATCCATTGCTGAAGTTTATCCGTATCCATGCCCCCACACCTCCCTCACTATAAATCTTTATCAATATTGACCTCAGAATACTGGGTGTCAATTTTTTTGGGTAAACGTATTTGCAGCTCGTTGTCCCGGTATCTGGCCACTGTTCCTTTTTTGCGAACAAGGGAAGGGAGAGTAATCGTATGAAGATCGCCTTTGTATGGAACTCCTTCAATGATTAATTGGTACGATTTATGATAGATTTTCAGCGAATCCAATGAGCTTGGATCATGAATCGGAATTTTCACATACACATGGTCATGTGAATCAAAAACGGTTTCATTTAACTTTGCTTGTTCCGCACCCATATTTGAAAACCCCATGTTAGAAAATCCCGGCATTTGAGCAAGTCCTTTAGGCATGGAATTCGATAAGACTCCATTCACAAATTTATGAATATCATTCGACTGGGAAGCTTTCATCCATTTATCAACGTCTTCGCCAAAAGGAAATAAAGACTGAAAAGGATTCATATAACTCCTTCTTTCTTAACGCTAAAATTGATTAGTAACGGGCGTTGATGGGTTAAAAATTTGGTCCTGATCCGACACATCTGTATCAAAATAGCTGCTTGCCATACAGGAAGTTGAACAGGAAAGGTCTCCATTAGAAAAGTTTACTCCGATATTTTTTGAGTTTGCGGTGTGACTGTTGTGCACAACCCCGCCAATATCCAGGTTGCCGTTCTGGGTGATTCCGTTGGTCTTTACGTTAAAAATATTAATAACAAATGGCATGAGGTACTCCTTTCTTATTGCTGAGTAGAATTTACATTTGCAGGGTTGCCAATATCGCCTTGATCATTGCCGTCTGGATCAATATATACGTTTTCCATACCTGCACTTGCAGGGGCAGCATCGCCGAAGGAAGAGTTCTGTCCCGTAGTTTTCGAGTTTGCCGTATGAGCGTTATGAAGAGCATCGCCAATGTTAATCGAGCCATTGTTAGAGATGCTGTTTATTTTTATATTGTAAATGTTATTAATGGACGGCATACGTCAAACTCCTCCTCTTCTCCCCATATATCTTGTAATGTATGCGAAAAAAATGGAGAACGTTATAAGAACTTGTTGAAAGCGTTTCCTGAAAAACAGCAGGAATATATCTTACTGAGGAAGAATAACAAAGTATGGAAAAATTTATGGGTCGGGTTATGAAATAGGAGGTTGCCATGAAAGCTTCTTACATACAGGAAGAACATGAAATCTTACGAAAGTCACTGAGGAAATTTTTAAATAAAGAAGCGTACCCTTATTTTGATCAATGGGAGCAGCAGGGGGCGGTTCCGAGAGCTTTCTGGGAGAAGTTAGGTCAGCAAGGGTATCTCTGTCCTTGGCTAAGTGAAGAATACGGCGGAGTCGACGCGGACTTCGGTTATTCGGTTGTGATTAATGAAGAGCTCGAAAAGGTAGGGACAGGGCTGATAGGTATTGGTCTGCACAATGATATCGTTGTTCCCTATTTACACGAGTATGGAACGGATGAACAAAAGAAACGTTGGCTTGCCAAATGTTCATCAGGTGAAATGATTACAGCTATAGCGATGACCGAACCAGGAGCGGGGTCGGATTTGGCCGCGATCCGTACTTCAGCCGATAGAGAAGGAGACTATTATTTAGTCAATGGAGAAAAAACCTTTATTACAAATGGAATACAAGCTGACCTGATTATCGTGGTATGTAAAACAAATAAACAAGCGATTTCTCCTCATAAAGGGATGAGTCTGCTAGTTATAGAAAAGGATACCCCAGGATTTACAAGAGGGAAAAAGCTGAATAAAGTCGGTCTTCACAGCCAGGATACGGCAGAACTCATCTTTGAAGATGCCAAAGTGCCTGTCACAAACCTTCTCGGTAAAGAGGGCGAGGGGTTTTACTACCTAATGAACCAGCTGCAGCAGGAGCGCTTAATCGTAGGAATAGGCGGAATTGCAGCGTGTGAACGAATGATTGAATTAACGGTTAAATATGTAAAAGAGCGGAAAGCATTCGGACATTCTATTGCCTCTTTTCAAAATACCCAGTTCACTTTAGCGGAATTACAAACAGAAGTAGAGATCGGTCGTACGTTTCTTGACCGTACTATAACCGCTCATATGAATGGAGAAGAGGTCGTTAAGGAAGTATCCATGGCCAAATGGTGGATTACAGATCTTGTGAAAAAAGTGGCGTCGTCCTGCATGCATTTGCACGGGGGCTATGGCTATATGGAAGAATATGAAATTGCCAGAAGGTTCCGCGATGCTCCAGTGACCGCCATTTACGCAGGATCTAACGAGATTATGAAGTCCATTATTGCGAAGAAAATGGGACTTAGGTAAGGGGATGAATAAATGAACGAAGTTGTTATTATCGAAGCAGTAAGAACTCCTGTTGGAAAAAGAAATGGTGCTCTAAGCCAAATTAGACCCGATGAGCTGCTCGCCATGGTCCTCAAGGAATTGGTGGAAAGGTCAGGAATTGATGGCAGCGTCGTTGAAGATGTACTTGCTGGCTGCGTATCTCAATCTGGAGAGCAAGGAGGCGATATAGCCAGGGTGGCCGCGTTGATTGCCGGCTTTCCGATAGAGGTCCCAGGAGTCACTATCGATCGGCAATGCGGATCGAGTCAGCAGGCGATTCACTTTGGATCCCAGGCCATAGCGTGTGGCGATATGGACGTAGTGATTGCCGGGGGTGTGGAAAGTATGTCAAGGGTTCCTATGTTTTCAAATATGCAAGGAGCAGCAAGCAGTGATCAATTAACGAATAAATTTGAGATGATTAACCAGGGTCTCTCAGCTGAACGAATTGCAGAACGGTGGGAATTAAGTAAACAAGAGCTTGATGAGTACGCGGTAAGCAGTCATCAAAAAGCGTTACAGGCCATAGAAGAAGGACGATTCTCCAAAGAACTGATGGACGTAGAGGCACCTCTAGAGGATGGAAGCTTGACAACGGTGACGAGGGATGAAGGTCCACGGCCGGGGACAAATATACAGGCACTTGCCCAATTGAAACCTGCCTTTAAAGAAGGAGGAAGAATTACAGCGGGCAATGCCAGCCAAATGAGCGACGGAGCGGCGGCAGTACTATTAATGTCCAGGAGCAAAGCTGAATCACTCGGTCTGAAACCAAGGTTCAGGGTAGTGGCGCGGTCTGTGGTCGGTTCAGATCCCACGATAATGCTGACTGGCCCCGTCGCTGCTACACAGAAAGTTTTGCAAAAGGCCGGACTGAGCATCAATGATATAGATCTCTTTGAAGTCAATGAAGCTTTTGCGCCGGTGCCCTTGTTCTGGCTGAAAGAAACGGGAGCGCCCCCTGAAAAATTAAATGTGAACGGAGGCGCCATTGCACTCGGACATCCGCTGGGAGCTACGGGTGCCAAACTGATGACTACTTTGATGCATGAATTGGAGAGAAGCAAAGGACGATATGGACTGCAAGCGGTGTGTGAAGGTTTAGGGATGGCAAATGCGACGATCATTGAAAGGCTGGAGGATTAAAGCATGGATTTAAATGACGTGATTGCAATTGTGACAGGAGGAGCTTCTGGATTAGGAGAAGCCACTGTTCGCACCATTGTTTCTAGAGGAGGAAAAGCAGTTATAGCGGATCGCGATATTGAAAAAGGGGAGAAATTAGTCCAGGAACTTGGTCCGCAAGTTTTATTCCAAGAGGCAGATGTTACTTCTGAAAGAGAAGTTGATCATATGATTACATTGGCACTAGAAAAATTCGGACTAATTAATACGGTTATCAACTGTGCAGGAATTGTCATTGCTGAAAAAGTTGTTGGAAAAGAGGGTCCTCATGCTCTTGCCTCTTTTACTAAAGTAATCGAAGTCAATTTAATAGGAACCTTTAACGTGATACGGCTGGCAGCAAAACGAATGGAAGAAAATGAGCCCAATTCGGAAGGCGAACGGGGTGTAATCATTAACACAGCATCCATCGCTGCATTTGAAGGACAGATCGGCCAAGCGGCCTACAGCGCTTCCAAAGGGGGAGTAGCTAGCATGACTCTTCCTCTCTCGCGGGAACTTGCCCGCTATGGTATTCGGGTGATGACGATCGCTCCTGGGGTATTTGAAACCCCTATGTTTGAAATTCTGCCTGAATCAGCCAAGCAAGCTTTAGGAAATTTAACTCCTTTCCCCAACCGCCTGGGTAAGCCCTGGGAATACGGGAAGTTAGCAGTCAGCATCATTGAAAATGTCATGTTGAACGGGGAGGTGATCCGTCTCGACGGAGCGATACGCATGCAGCCGAAATAACTGTCTGTAGGAGTCGGTCAGGTTTTGTGTCAAATCATACAAAGGAGTCGATAAAAAAATGGGACCAAATTTGAGAAGTATGTTTGAGCAAACGGTGGCAAAGTATCCAGAAAAAGAGGGCTTAGTGGATTCTCGTCTCGGAATTAGATGGACATACCACCAGTGGGACTTAGAGGTAAACCAGCTGGCTAATGCTCTCAGAGAAGCCGGGGTGGAAAAAGGCGATAAAGTATCAACGGTATTGTTCAATACTGCAGAATTTGCTACCACTTTATTTGCTTGTATGAAAATAGGTGCGATATTTAATCCAATTAATTTCAGGCTTTCCTCCAAAGAAATAGAGTTTATTATAAATGACGCTGAACCAAAAGTCGTAATGTTTGAAAAGGCAACATCCGAACAAATGAAGCCGTTAATCAAAGACCCGGCTGTCATGCAATTCTGGTCGATCGATGAGCACGACCTCGCAAATGTCCTGAATTATTATGAGCAGATGGACCAGGTTTCTAATAGAAGACCAGATTGTAACTTAGACGAAGACGATATTTATGCCCTTATGTATACGTCTGGAACTACTGGCATGCCAAAAGGCGTGATTCATACGCATAGAGATATGATGGACCAAGCACTTATTATGGCGGCATGCTTAAGACTGACGAATGAAGACAGAGGGTTATCCGTCGCTCCGATGTTTCATTGTGCTGAATTGCATTGTGCGTTTTTCCCTCGCGTGCTGATCGGAAGTACCACGGTCGTTCTTCATCATTTTGAAGCGGCAAAAGTTATTGAGACAGTGCGGGAAGAGCATGTTACCACATTCTTTGCTGCTCCAACGATGTGGAACATGATGATCCAAGAAAACTTCAACAAGGAGGACTTCCAAACTCTTCGTCAAGGACTATACGGAGGAGCTCCTATGGCACCTGCTTTAACCACGAGGCTCCATGATGTGTTAGGAATACAGTTAATTCAGGCCTATGGTATGACAGAGATGGGGCCGGCAATTACAACCTTATCTGAAGAAGATCAAGTAACTAAAGCTGGGTCTGCCGGCAGGTCGCTGCTCAATCATGAAGTCAGGGTGGTACGAACGAGAGAGGGCTGGCCATCAGAGCCTGAAGATATTTGCAAGCCGGGTGAACTTGGTGAAATTATCGTGAGGGGGCCCAGTATGATGCCGGGTTATTATAATCGACCCGGGGATTCTCACGAGGCGCTTTTTAAAGGGTGGTATCACTCTGGAGATATTGGCACCTACGATGAAGATGGCTTTCTCTGGGTAAGGGACAGGCTGAAGGATATGATCATTTCAGGGGGAGAGAATATTTATTCCCGAGAAGTGGAGGATCTCTTATTTGAGCACCCCGGGGTCCTCGATGCCGCAGTCGTAGGAGAACCAGACGAAACGTGGGGAGAAACAGTGACAGCCTATATAGTTAAGAAGGATGAATCCTTAGATGAAAAAATTCTCGATGAATTCTGTGCCTCGAGTGATAGCTTAGCGAGATACAAACGACCGAGGCGATATGAATTTGTGGAGGAATTGCCCAGAAATGCAAGTGGAAAGCTGCAGAAGTTTAAACTGAGGGAGCGGTCAGCTAGCGTATTAGAATGACACTGAGAAGGCTCGGGACTATGTTCCGAGCTTTTCTTGTGGAATGAGTTAATTTGCAGTTGCAGGTCAAAGTCAGAACTAAGATATTACATTAATTATTCTACGAAAAAATGAGTTGCTCTTTAACTAGGTTTTCTTGTTCTCTAATACTTGATTTCGAGGCTTTATTGCGTGTTGAAAGTCCTGCGGGGGACGACTCGCTTTCCGTGGGCATGCGCTGAGCTTCCTCAGGCGATGCCTTCCCGGATCTCACCTGTCATGTGCATCCCACAGGAGTCTCCCCGTCCCCCTCCGGACTTATTGCCGGGTGATTCTCTCGAAATCATCCAAGGTGTCCACATATATAAAGAAGTGGGAATCTTAATGTTGTTCTCGTGTTACTTACAGGAAGAAGTATCTTATTTAGCCCACATCTATTGATATTTCCCCGACCTCTACTCACTTTTAAAAATAACGGAATTCTCAAGACGTCTCGAAACGATGTCTTCCAGATAAGGGATCTGTACGGTGGGAGGAAGTACTAGAATTATCTTGGCACTTATGCGTACTTATTAAAATTTTAAAGGAGACTATTAAGAGTGAAATTATTTCCCGGGCAATATTCGACAGAACCAAGACTATTTCACCGAAAGTGACTTCATAACCTCCACAGGTTGAATTTGACGCTTTCGAGAATATTCATAAAAAGGACAACCATACTCTTTCACTCGGTCAACAACATTGAAAATCGTAAAATCAGTGGGGTGTAATGTTTCATTTACTTCCTCCCAATACACGGGAGCAGCGACAGTTGCCTCTTTAGTAGCTCGCGGGGAGTAAGGAGCAACAATCGTTTTTCCTTCCGCATGCTGAATATAGTCAAGGTAAAGACGGTTTCCCCGGTTTTTTTTAAGCCGTTCAATGGTGAATAGCCTGGGTTCTTCCTTTACTAAAAGACGGACTAAGCCTTCAGTGAACCTTCGTGTTTCTTCATAACTCATGCTGCCTGGCATAAGAGGAATATGAATTTGAATACCTTTATTTCCGGAAGTTTTCACAAAACTATGCACTTCCATTCGATCTAAAAGATGCTTGAGCAACTGAGCTGCCAGTATCGCTAATTGAAAGTGTTCTCTATCGGGTGGATCAAGGTCAAAGACAATCTCATCAGGAAAAGCTGAATCCACTGTTTGAAAAGGAATATGGTACTCTAAAGCCCCATGGTTCCCCATCCATAACAAAGATCGCAAGTTATTAGCTAAAATAAAAAATTCCTCTCCCTCTTGCCAGGATTGAATATAGTCGGGGGCGTAGTCTGGCAGATGTTTTTGGTAGAAGGATTTTTCATGAATCCCATCCGGGTAGCGAATGAGAGTGATTTTTTTGTTATTTAGTAATGGAAGCTGGTAGGGTGAAATCTGCCGTAAATACAAAAGATAATCAAGTTTAGTAACTTCCGGCCATAGTTTCTTATCGGGTTTCGTAATTTCTGCATCTTCAGGCATTAAGGCTAGGTCGTATTTAACTTTTTCAGCTGTGCATTCCTCGTGAGAAAGATCAAAGCGAAAATCAGAGAATAAAGGCTCTCGCAATTCTCCATCTTTTGCTCCTAAGCAATGGAGGTCGACACAAATACTCGGATCCAGCGTCCATCTTTGACCAGAGTTTTTTCCGTTTTTCTTATAGAAGGCAGTCAGCGTTTGTGCCTCCTCTGCTGTTAGCCCGTGTTTAAAAGATCCGAGGGAGCTTTCTTTTTTCCCCGTCCATATGTTCGCGTGGTAGTAGCCATTATTTGCATGAAAATCACTGAGAAATCCTGACACCGTCCGCCACTGCTTTATTTTCAGCCATTGTTTTGATCTTTTCCCTTCCTGATAGGTGCTATGTTTGTTTTTTGCTACAATCCCTTCAGCTAAATGAAGAAAGGCAAGCTCTTTAATTTTATCGAGTTGATTAAAATCTTCCACGTATTGAAGACGGGGGGAGGATACGCTTTTTACAATGGTTTTCAATGCTTTTTTCCTTTGATCATAAGTAGCTGAAGGGGTTATCTGCATGTCAAAGGCCATGAAGGTAGCGGGACGCTTCAGCGAGGCAGCTTCAATTTTCGTTTTACTTTTCAATCTTCCTCTATGCTGCAATAAAGAAAAGTTGGCTTGGTATGGGGTGTTTAATATCGTCAGCTCTCCATCAAGTTGAATAGGGAGTTCAGGTTTGTCCGTGTTTTTGGCTATCTCTAAGATCTCTGGAAACTGGTCTGAGAGATTTTTTCCATTTCGGCTGGTGAGGGTAATTCCATCCACTGTCCATTGTAAAATGGCACGGAAACCGTCGTACTTTATTTCATACGCCCAGTTTTTACCACGAGGAATTTCTTCAGACATAGTAAGCAGCATTGGTTTCATTGTTGGAAAGCCTCCCTTTTTAATGATTATAGTTTTTAACATCCTTTAGTTTTTAATCATATTTGTATGGATTTAACAAAAGCTATAGCTAAAGGAGTGAGCTATATGCATACGATGTGGAAAGGGACGATCAGCTTTGGACTGGTCAATATACCAATTAAGCTTCACGCCGCAACTGAAAATAAAGATATTAAATTGAGACAGCTGCACAAAGAATGCCAATCACCCATTGAATATAAGAAGCGCTGCCCCATTTGTGATCGTGAAGTAAAGAAAGAAGAAATTGTGAAAGCCTATGAGTACGCTAAAAATAAGTTTGTGGTGCTTGATGAAGAGGACCTAAGTGACTTGAAAAAGGAACAGGAAGACAAAGCAGTAGAAATTCTCGACTTTGTGAAATTAGAGGAAATCGATCCCATTTATTTTGAGAACAGCTATTATATTTCTCCTAATGAAGGAGGAACGAAAGCTTATGGATTACTGCGGGAAGCACTGGGGGAGACAGGGAAGATTGGTATTGCAAAAATCATTATCCGTTCTAAAGAGCAGCTTGCGATTGTCAGAGTTTATGAAAATACACTGCTTATGGAAACCATTCACTTCCCGGATGAAGTACGAAATGTGCAGGACGTTCCGAATGTACCAGCAGAGACCGAATTAAGTAAAAAAGAATTAACGACTGCCATTTCATTGATCGACCAGCTTACAGCGGAGTTTGATCCAGAGAAATATAAAGATGAGTACCGGACAGCTCTAATGGAGCTTATCGAAGCGAAGAAGAATAACGAAGAAGTCACCACGGCTAAAGTAAAACCAAAGCAACCGAACGTCACAGATTTAATGGATGCCTTAGAAAAATCATTAGAAAGCACCAAAGGAACAAAAAAGAAGACAACCCGTCGGAAAACGACAGCAAAAACGAAGAAAAAAACCTCTTAAAAGTGCGCTGTAAAAGGATTTTGTCGGACGAACCGCCTGTATTTTTTCCTTGGATTGTAGTATAATATATAGTAGATCACTATGGTCGGAGGTATGTAAATGAGTGAGCGTTCAGAAGAGCAGGCAGAAACGATGATGCGTTCCGCAAAAGCTTCTATGGCAATAGAAGGTTTTTGCCTGAATCGAAAGCAGGAATCTTTAATATTAAAACGTCTGACCGGTGCCATAACTCATAACGAATTTGTAAAGCGGGCTTTGGAATTATCACGTCATGCCTAATTCAAGGTATGGGGGAGGATCCTCCCGCTATTGTTATAGGGGCACAAATATATTAATTAATCATTACGACATTATGGATGACAAGCAGCTGGAAAGCATGGAAACCATTCTTGCGACTCAGCGTTTGTCAGAGCTTCAGGAACATCCTGTTACAGGAGACTTTGACCTGCGGCATTTGCAGAGAATCCACGAAATTCTGTTTAAGGATTTATATCCCTTTGCGGGAGAACTGCGAACAGAAAACATAACGAAGGATGGGTTTTCGTTTGCCCAGGCTTCCTTTATCAAATCGTCGGCAGATACATTGTTTGGCCAATTAATTGAAGAGGATTGGGAGAAGATGAGTCAGGAGCTTCTCGCCAATCGCTTGGCTTACTACATGGCAGAATTGAATGTGCTTCATCCCTTTCGAGAAGGAAATGGGAGAAGTTTGCGGGAATATATCCGCTGCTTAGCGCTTGAAGCGACTTATGAATTGAATTGGGCAGCAAGACCGAAAGAAGAGGTATTGAAGGCAAGTATAGAGTCGGTGAGGGATTTTGCTCCTCTGGAGAAAGTAATTAGTCAGTCCTTAACCCCTCTGAACTAAACAGAGCTGGATAAAAGAATACGATTCATTCGAAGACCCGAACCATTATTATATTGGTTCGGGTTTTTCGTAGTTAGAAATAATATAGGGATGTTACATTAGTCGCAGTACTTTTGGAATTGAAGGATATGATCGATCTTCTTCGTATTTAAGAGCATTTTGCCGTACTCTCCAATATATAGACCATGTTAAGAAATGTAGACTGATATTCACCCTTATGCCCGAAAATAGAGGTTGCCGAAAGAATGGAAGAAGCGTAGCATTTTAAGTCGATTCAAACAATAAAGGTTTTTAAATAGATTGAGGAGGATTTTGAATTATGTGTGGAATATTCGTTTCCATGGGTGAAGTGAATGCCGAACAAATGGATGAGGTTTTAAACCTTTTGCATCATCGCGGCCCAGATGAAGGGAAGTCTGTTCTATTAGACAATGTCAACTTAGGACACCGCCGTTTATCGATCATCGGACTAGAAGACGGAATTCAGCCGATTCACAATGAAACGGAAGACCAATGGATAGTATGTAACGGGGAAATATACAATTATGCATCGATCAAGGAACAGCTGGAGCAAGAAACGAATTTCCTGACCCACTCCGATAGTGAAGTTGCGCTAAAATTAGTGGAAACTAAAGGTGTGGAAGCGATCGATCAACTGGATGGAATGTTTGCCTTTTTTATTGCGGACCAAAAAAATCAAAGCTTTATTGTTGCGAGAGATACTCTAGGAATTAAGCCATTGTATTACGGAGTGGATGATGAAGGTAAATATGTATTCTCTTCTGAGCTTAAGGCGATTTATAAATTTGTAAAACAGGCCCACGAGTTTCCTCACGGTCATTATTTCACCCCGGAAAAAGGGTTTGTCTGCTATCGGAAAATCGAATCTCCTGATTATGAATTCAGTAAAGAGCAATTAAGTGATGTCAATCATCACATTCGTCAAACTATGGAGATTGCTGTGCAGAAACGTCTGATTGCAGATGTTGAAGTAGGAGTCTTACTGAGCGGGGGTCTGGATAGCAGTTTAATCGCGGCGATTGCTAAGAAGTATCAACAGGGACAACTTAAATCATTTTGTGTAGGGGCAGAAGGCAGTGCAGATGTCATTAATGCCAGAAAGGTTGCGGAATCCCTCGGGACGGAGCATTATGAATATATTTATAAACAGGAAGAACTTATTGAGGCCGTTTCCGATGTGATTTATCATTTGGAATCCTATGAGCCATCTCTCGTGCGAAGTGCGATTCCTAACTATTTTGTATCAAAACTTGCTTCTGAGCATGTGAAGGTGATTCTCTCTGGTGAGGGTGCTGATGAGTTATTTGCTGGGTATGCCTATATGGAAAACTTCCAGGATACGGCTGCCTTAAATAAAGAGATCATCCGTATTTTAAATACGCTGCACCACGTGAATCTTCAACGGGCAGATCGAATGAGCATGGCCCATTCTCTGGAATTGCGAGTGCCGTTCCTAGACTTGGACGTTGTAGAAAATGCATTGCGGATCCCTGCTGATTTGAAGATTCATAAAGCAGATCGCATGGAAAAATGGCTGCTGCGAAAAGCCTTTGATGGTGAAATCCCAGAGGAAGTACTTTGGAGAAAGAAAGCGGAGTTCTCTGAAGGCAGCGGAGCTCTCGATTTATTAGATTCTTACGCTGAAAAAACGATATCCGATGAAGAGTTTGCTTCGATACAAGCGGAAGCTGCTGTGGAAGTGCGTTCTAAACAAGAAGCCTTTTATTATCAAATCTTTAGAAAACATTTCCCGCAAACTTCCATGTTAAAAACGGTTGGCCGCTGGGCGACGGCATAGATTTATAACTGGACCTAAACTTTAATGAACATGCAGGCGGACGGCTGGTATGCCTTCCTTTCGCATAAGTCACCGGGGGTTTTCCCCGCTGGAATATTAAATCCGAACGATGATGAAGTGTTATCGAAATTCTTCCATCATCGTTCGGATTTTCTTTTGTCTGATTCAAGGTTTCTAGACGTTTCAACAGAAAGTACACAGCCGGTTTCCCCTCGTAAGTGAAATTCCTTCGCGCCCTTTCCTGTTTTTATCCAGTAGTGTTCAATAAAAAAGAAATGATTTCCTTTTCTTATTGTTTAATCCCAGAGGCTGATCCACTATAATTAGAGTAATCACACATTTTTTTCTTGTTTATTGTCAGAAAAATCTGAACTAAACGGACATACACGTCAAAAAAGGGGGAAGTTGATGGGGCAGCAGTTAACACCTCGTGACCTTTGGAAAGCCAAATGGCGGATAAAATCGGTTGCTGAAATTACTCCGCTTCTTTATTCAGAGCCACTATCCAGACAGTTAGGTGCTAATATTTATCTTAAACTTGAATCCAATCAGCCTACAGGGGCGTTTAAACTTAGAGGAGCGGCGAATAAAATCCTTTCTCTATCTCAGGAGGAACTGCGTAAAGGAGTTGCCGCATTCTCTACCGGGAATCATGGCATCGCGGTTGCCTATGTGGCTAAACAGCTTGGAATTAAAGCAACGGTCTGCCTTTCCAACCGTGTTCCCCAAGAAAAAGTGAACCGGTTAAAACGGCTGAATGCCGAAGTGAAGATTATTGGCAGCAACCAAGATGATGCAGAAGAATACTGCTATCAGTTGGAAGCAGAAGAGGGTCAGACGGTTATTAAACCGTTTGATGATTTAGACGTCATTGCCGGACAGGGAACCATTGGGCTTGAGATTCTAGAGCAGTGTCCCGATGTGGATCAAGTGGTTATCCCTTTATCTGGAGGAGGTCTGCTCTCTGGCATTGCTTTTGCTGTCAAAACCGTCGATCCTGCGATAAATATTACAGGGGTATCTATGGAAAAAGCGGCAGTCATGTATGAAAGTCTGAAGGCGGGCCGACCGGTGGTAATGCAAGAAGAAGAAACTCTTGCAGATAGTCTGCTTGGAGGGATCGGAACGGACAACCAGTACACGTTCTCTATGACAAAGCAATACATTGATCAGGCAGTATTGGTATCCGAACAATCCATTGCCAGCGGAATGAGAGCGATGCTTGAATTCCACAAAATGGCGGTGGAAGGAGCAGCAGCGTCCGGCATAGGCTGGCTTCTTGATAAGCAGCCGCAAAACGACCGGAACATTGTGGTCATCATTAGTGGAAATAATGTAGACCATCAAACAATCCAGCGGATAATCAAGCCAAGATAAAATATAGGGGTGTGGAGGATGGGGATAAGTGTCGCGGATGTTTTACAATTGCCGGTGATGGAGAAAGCGAAGATCGTAACAGGTAAGTCTATTCTTTCTGATCAATCCGTTGAGTGGATCTCAGTGGTTGAAACTCCTGTGGAAAATTTTATCCGCAGCAATGAATTAGTACTTAGCACAGGAATTGGTTGTGTGGATGATCCCATTGGGCTGGAATCCTACGTGAAAGACGTTCTTCAGTCCGGAGCGTCTGCCCTTGCTTTTGCTACAGGAAGATACATTTATAACGTGCCGGATCGAATCGCTCAACTGGCAGAACAAAATGGCCTGATCATCTTAGAAGTCCCGTGGGAAGTTCGCTTTGGAGACATTATGCAAGAAGTTTTAAGTGAAATCAGCAAAGAGAAGGAAGTAGAGCAGCGGCAGGCAGAAGGGATTAGGCAGGAATTGATTAACTGTGTGCTGAATGGCAAAGGTTTGCAGGAAATCACGACAATATTATACGAAAATACGAAAATACCGATTGCCATTAGTGATCACAATAAACTAATTCGAGCCAACCATCATTTCAATCTCCATTTAATAGATATCTTAAATGGTAAAACAGAGGGAGAATATCAGTTAGTTACTCCCTATCCTTTCAGCGATCATCCGCTTTATCATTATATTGAAAAGTATGAAATCGGAGAGGATAGCTGCTATCAGTTAACTATTCTGTCCAACTATAAGAAGCAAGGATACCTGCTGTTTAAGCCAGAGGATGACAATGAACTAACCTGGGTAGTCCTGAATATATTAGAGCATGCTTTAACGGCTTGTGCACTATATTTTGTAAAAGAAAATGCCATAGAAATGACGGAAATTCGATTGAAGGATAATTTCCTGCTTGACCTTGCGAAAACGGAGGTAACCATTGATAAGCAGCTGCTTTCCAAAGCACAATTGCTTGGATATGACTTAAATCGTCCATACATTTGTATAGTAGGGGATATTCGTTTTAAGAAAAGGATAGATGATCACATCGGTTCTACTGATCATCCTGTTCGATCCTCTTCCATGCACAGCCGGAATTATTATATTCAAAAGGAAGTCACTCATGCTGGGGATGTATTACAGAGGCGCACCATGACCACCTTTGAAGATGGAGAGGTTATTGTTTACTTAGAAGCAGACGAACACCCCTACATGGAAACGACTAATCAATTTCTTGACTTAGTAGAACGACGTTTAAATGAACTTCTTGCAGGAATTGTTATTTCCTGGGGAATATCTTTTCGCAAAGACGAAGTTTATACGTTTCATAAAAGTTATGATGAAGCGGTTACCGCGTTAAATATTGGGCGTCACCAAAACGAAGACGGGGAGCGGACTTTTTTCAGTGATACAAGAATGAATCGTCTTCTCATGTCTTTATCTCATGATAAAGGGATCGAGAATATCGTCGAAGATACGCTGGCTAAACTTATTGATTATGATCAAAAGCGACAAACCGACTTAATTCATACTTTCATCGTTTATAACAAATATAATAGTAATGTAAGTCAGTCTTCACGTGCGCTGAATCTGCATCGGCAGTCTCTGCTGCACCGGCTGCGAAACATTGAACATTTAACAGGGCTTTCTCTGCTGGATGCCGACGACTTATTTTTACTAGAACTTAGTGTGAGATTGTGGATGTTGAAGAAAGTAAAAGAATAATAGAAATAGGTGACAGGATCTTACATCTTTGTTACGATGAACAAAACCAAGTGAATAGAAATCTATGAAACTACTAGGGGGGCCCGTCATGGGCTGAGAGGAAAGCAATCGAGCTTTCCGACTCTTATGAACCTGATCTGGTTAAGACCAGCGGAGGGAAGTAGTCAGAGTGCAAGATTATTGACTCCATCCATTCGAAGCCAGGTCCTCCTTAGGACTGGCTTTTTTTAGTGTCCAGGAATATACCTCGGTCATGAGTCAATTGTCTGCGTGGTGACAAAAGCTCATCCTTCTCGAATGCTCTCTGGGTCTCCCTTTTATGGGAGGGAAAACTATGAAACGAACTCGTATGCTTACTACGATGGCTGTGTTTGTTGCTGTCGCAACTCTGGGCTCTCAGCTGCTCTGGTTTCCGGCAGGGATAGCTAAAGCTTATCCTGTACAGCATGCTGTAAATGTAATGGCAGCGGTTATGCTTGGTCCGCTTCCTGCCGTTGTAATCGCCTTTACGATAGGTCTGGTAAGAAATTTACTAGGTACAGGGACGCTGCTTGCTTTTCCAGGTGCCATGATTGGCGCATTTCTAGCTGGTGTTCTATATCAATTCTTCAAAAAAGAAATTTATGCCGCTATAGGAGAAGTAATTGGTACGGGTGTGATTGGAGCGCTATTTTCTGTTCCGTATGCCCATCTTTTTATGGGGAGTTCCAGCGGCGCTTTTATTTTTCTTCCTTCCTTTCTTATCAGCAGTATCACGGGAGCCATCATCGGCTGGTGCGTGGTATATCGTTTGGATCGAAACCAATTTACAACAATTTAATGTTCGGAATCTACTAGGGGTGTCCGCAAATCGGACTGAGAGGAATGTATTTCCAACTCTTATCGACCTGATCTGGTTAAGACCAGCGTAGGGAAGTAGGTGGCAACCTCATTAACCCACCCCTGGCAGCTTCCGCAAACCAAGGAGGCACTTCAATGAAATTTTCTCAAATGATTCGGAATGAAAATCAAGATTTATTTCAAGAAATATTCGAACATCCTTTTGTAAAAGGTCTAGGTGAAGGACATGTTCCTTCTTCCTCTATAGCACACTACATTAAAGCGGATTATGAATATTTAAATGCATTTATGCAAATTTATGGTACAGCCATCTCGAAATCGGCGGAACGAAAGGATATTCAATACTTTAATGAACAAGTGAATTTTGTATTAAATAGTGAAATCCATCCCCATAAAAATCTTTGCGAAGTTATAGGGATCCGGTATGAAGACTTGCAAGGGTTTCCTCTGCCTCCAACTGCCGATCACTATGTAAAGCATATGTTGTATCACGCCCATCAAGGAGGGGTGGGAGAGATCATTGCAGCACTTCTGCCTTGTCCATGGACGTATTTAGAGATCGGTGAATATTTAATGAAACAATACCAGCCGTCAGAGGATCATCCCTTCTACCCGTGGATTAGCTTTTATGCGGAAGGTGAAATGGAACAGCTGACCCAGCATTTGTGTGAGCGCCTTGACTATTTTTCTGCTCAAGCTTCCCAAGCCGAACAAAGGCGTATGAAGGATGCATTTCGAAAAAGCTGTCAGCTGGAGTTGAAGTTTTGGGAGATGGCTTATACGTGTGAAGAATGGCCAGGAGAAAGGAGCAGGGTAAGATGAGTATCCAGTGTTCTCTAACAATTGCCGGTACTGATCCAAGCGGAGGTGCAGGAATACAGGCGGACTTGAAAACATTCCAAGAGCTGAAGAGCTACGGCATGTCTGTGGTCACTTCAGTGGTTGCGCAAAATACAACAGGTGTAAATGCTGTACATCATCTGCCTGCTGAAATGATACAGCAGCAGTTAGAAGCTGTCTCTGCCGATATGCCCATTGATGCTTTTAAATCAGGGATGATTGCTGATAAAGATATGATGAAGGTCATAGCAGATTGGATCCCTCAAATATCCGCACCTTATGTAATGGATCCGGTGATGGTCGCTCAAAGTGGTGATCCGTTAATAGAAGCAGAATCCCGAGCTTGGCTGAGAGAACACCTTGTACCCTTTGCGTCGGTCATCACTCCCAACCTTCCTGAGGCAGAAGATTTATTGGGGCAGCAAATCGAAACCACGGATGATATGAAAGAGGCTGCAGAACAAATCGTGACCAAACTAGGAGCCGGGGCCGCACTTGTGAAAGGCGGACACCGGGACGGGGAAGCGGTAGATTATTTATTCGATGGCAGTAAAATTCACTCCTACAGTGCGGAGCGGATCGCTACCAACAACACGCATGGTACAGGGTGTACGTATTCTGCAGCGATCACTGCCTATTTGAGCCGAGGGATTGATTTACCTAGAGCCGTAGAGAAAGCGAAACAATTTGTAACGGCCGCTATTAAACACTCCTTTGATCTAGGTAAGGGCAGTGGTCCAACCAATCATTGGGCATGGAAGGAGGAGGTTAAGCAATGGAAGAAATAATTAACCTCGTACGGAAACAGAATCCATTAATACACAACTTAACAAATTCAGTCGTCATGAACTTCAGCGCTAATGGTCTGCTGGCTTTTGGGGCGTCTCCTATAATGGCCAACGCTCCTGAGGATGCTGCAGATGTGGCTGCTTTATCAAATGGTGTACTGATCAACATCGGCACCCTTACCGAGTCCCAAATAACAGCTATGATCGATGCCGGAAAAGCTGCAAATCAAAAGGGCATTCCAGTCGTAGTTGACCCTGTTGGAGTTGCCGCGACTAATTTTAGAACAGATGCCTTTAAACGAATTATAGAGAAGGTCCGTCCCGCGGCGATTAAAGGAAATGCTGGAGAGCTTGCCCATCTGGTTGGAATCTCTGTAGAAACGATGGGAGTTGATTCCATCGGAGAAGGTAACATCGAAGAAATAGCTCGGCAAGTTGCGGGGAAATACCAAACCATTGCCCTATTAACTGGGCCAACTGATGTAATTAGCGATGGGGAGAATGTGTTCTATAATGAATCCGGTCATCCTCTTCTTTCTAAGGTTACGGGGAGCGGCTGTTTATTGGGGGCCATTGTTACCGCTTGTTTATCAGTACCTGGAGAACCTCTGGAAAAAGCTTTAGCGGCTGTAAAATTCTATGGGCAAGCAGCTGAAAAAGCTGCCTCTTCTCAACAGGTTTACGGTCCAGGTACGTTTCTGCCTCATTTTATCGACGCCCTTTCAGTAGAAGGAGGCCATTTGTAAAATGGAGCTTTCTCAACAATTAAGAAAATATTTAATTATGGGGACTGAGAATTGTTCCCGAAATGCGGTGGATATATTAAGAGAAGCCATCAAAGGGGGTATTACCGCCTTTCAATATCGGGAAAAAGGAGACGATTCCCTGCGAGGGTATGAAAAATTAGAGTTAGGAATGAAACTGCGCAAAATCTGCTCCAATAATAATGTTTTGTTTATCGTAAATGATGATCCTGATTTAGTAGCACCACTTAAAGCGGACGGGATCCATGTAGGCCAGAGTGACCGGAAAGTCGATCTATTACGTGCTGAATTTCCTGATAAAATTATCGGACTATCTGTATCTGATGACGAAGAGCTTACGAAGCAATCTTTAGAAGAAGTCGATTATTTAGGAGCGGGGCCGATTTTTCCAACAGTAACGAAACGAGACGCCAATCCAGTGACGGGAACAAAATGGATTCGTTCTATCAAGGAGTCGTATCCTGACCTTCCGCTAGTTGGAATTGGGGGAATTACTGAAGAAAATGCTCATCAGGTGATAGAAGCGGGAGCAGACGGAGTAGCCGTCGTTTCGGCAGTTACTCAAGCCGCAAATGTGGAGAAGGCAGTGAGAAATCTTTAAGAAGCAAGGCAATTGAAAATTAATACGGAGAAAAAGCATGGAATGATCTTTGTTCCATGCTTTTTTCATGTGGTTTCTGCATCTGTTCTTTTCTGAATCATCCACGGACTTTGGAGTTTAGTGAATGCTGCATCGCCCAGACGCTCGCGTTATAAGCAGTGAAATCAAAGAGAACCACAACTTCATAAATTTCCGCGATTATTCCTTTTTTAAAAAAAAGATTTTTCAAAAGCCTGATACTTACTTGCTGGTAAAGGGGTTTACGGTTTTGTATAAAAAACCTCTAAAAAACTTCATACATTTTTTACATTACATAGAAAAATTTTGTTGAATACAATTGGGTTATAGTTATTCTAATCTTCAGACAAAAGTTAGAGGGGGATGGAAAATGGTACTTCCATTTGACATTTTAGAGTACAACCAACGACTGAAAGGTACCAAGCAGAGAATGGCAGACAAAGGAATTGAAGTGCTGCTGATAACGGATCCTGCGAATATGAATTATTTATCAGGATATGATGCCTGGTCTTTCTACGTTCACCAAATGATGGTGATTATTATCGATGAACCTCAGCCGCTCTGGATTGGACGTTTTCAAGACGCGAATGGGGCAAGAGCGACCACATGGATCTATGATGAAAATGTGATTGCCTATCCGGACTATTATGTACATTCAACCACTCATCACCCAATGGATTTCATCGCTGAAATTCTTACACAGATTGGAGAAGGAAAGCGAAACATTGGAGTAGAGATGGATCATTACTATTTTACAGGGAAGGCACTGGAACAATTAAAAAAAGGGCTGCCTGATGCGAAGTTTCATGATGGAAGCTTATTAGTAAATCAAGTGCGGATGATTAAATCAGATCAGGAAATTGAATATATGAGACGTGCTGCAAAAATAGCTGAACTGGCGATGACAAGAGGAGTCGAAAGTATTCGTCCAGGAGTGAGAGAGTGTGATACGGCGGCGGATATTTATTATAACTTGGTAAAAGGCACACCTGAATTTGGAGGGGAGTACCCAGCCATTGTTCCGCTTCTTCCCACGGGTGAGAATACCTCAATTCCACACCTGACATGGACGGACCGGCCTTTTGTTGAAGGGAATGCGGTAATCGTAGAACTTGCCGGGTGTTATAAACGCTATCATGTCCCACTTGCCCGGACGGTATCTATCGGCCAGCCTAGTGAAAAGCTTCAGTACCTGGCACCAGTCGTCCTCGAAGGAATTCAAAATGTCCTGCTGGCGGCTAAACCTGGTGTCACTTGCGGCGATTTAGAGGAAGTATGGAGAAAGAGCATTAAAAAGCATGGCTTTGAAAAAGAAGCCCGTCTAGGCTATTCTGTCGGTCTTAACTATCCGCCGGACTGGGGAGAGCATACAGCAAGCATTAGAAAAGGGGATATGACCGTATTGCAGCCCAACATGACTTTTCACCTGATCCCTGCCTTGTGGTTTAACACAGATGGAATAGAAATTAGTGAAACCTTCCGCGTAACGGAAACAGGCTGTGAACAGTTTACAAATTATCCTCAAGAATTAATTATCCGTGATCACCTGGACCTGAGCGGTCAAATCAGTTAACGGGAGGTGAGGGTCATTCGTCTTTTTGATCGGGACCAAATTGACCGGGTTATTCAGATAAATCGAGATGTTATCGATGTCATAGAAGATGCTTTTACATTGTTAAGCACAAAAAAGGTGGAAATGCCGCCTATTATGAGAGTGGATATCCCAGAGCATCATGGAGAAGTAGATATTAAATCTGCATATATTGCTGGGTATGACAGCTTTGCCGTTAAGCTTTCAACGGGGTTCTTTAACAATCCGAACCTTGGTCTTCCCAGTGCTAATGGAATGATGATTTTACTGAGCGCAGAAACCGGTGAGCCTAAAGCAGTACTTGCCGATAATGGATTGCTTACCGATATACGCACCGCAGCGGCGGGAGCCGTCGCTGCTCGGCATTTAAGCAGAGAAGACAGCCGCATCGCTGGAGTCATCGGCACAGGAGCACAAGCGAGATATCAACTGGAAGCGCTTACGCATGTGCGTACCATCGAACACGTACTTGTATACGGACGAAAAATTGAAAAGGCTCAGCAATATAAAGAAGACATGGAGATGCAATTAGGGATACCGGTGGAGATTTGCTCTTCACCAGAAGAAGTTGTTGCAGGCAGCGATCTGGTTATTACCACCACCCCCTCCACAGAACCAATTATTAAGGCGGAATGGCTTCATGCCGGCCTGCATATTACAGCTATGGGTTCAGATGCGGAGCATAAGCAGGAATTAGAAGCTGAGGCGGTTCGAGCTGCAGACTTATTTGTCTGTGACGTGAAAAGCCAGTCACAGAGGCTTGGAGAATTACGTGGTTGTCTTGATTCGGACACAGTAAATCGAGCGATCGAACTAGGGGAAATTACTGCTGGACAACAGAAAGGCCGGACTCATCTAGGACAAATCACGATTTGCGATTTAACAGGAACGGGCGTTCAGGATACAGCCATTGCCCGTCATGTGTTTCAAATACTTCATTTACAGGAGGACGATGAGAGTGAAAGATATTAAATTAAGCACAAAATCCATTTGGGCAGGAGAAAAAGATTTCCTTGCTTTTGGCGCTACGCAAGTTCCCGTTGTTCACAGTGTTTCCTTTGGTTATGAAGATATGGATGAGTGGTATGAGGTGGCGATCGGGAATAAGCCTGGCCACATTTATGGACGTAATACCAACCCAACGGTGCAGGCATTTGAAGAAAAGGTGCGGATCTTAGAAGGAGCAGAGGCCGCCACAAGCTTTTCAACTGGCATGGCTGCCATTAGCAACACTTTATCTACACTGCTTTTTCCTGGCGACAGGGTCGTATCGATCAAGGATACGTATGGCGGTACGAACAAAATTTTTACTGAATTTCTCCCTAAGCAGCAAATTGAAGTGATGCTTTGCGACACCTCGGATCATGAAGCCATTGAACGTGAGATTGAAAAAGGATGCAAGGTGCTGTATTTGGAAAGCCCGACCAATCCAACTGTGAAGATTACTGATATTAAACGCATGGCTCAGGCCGGGAAATCGGTAGGTGCAACGGTGGTGGTGGATAATACATTTGCTACTCCTGTAAACCAGAATCCAATTGAACTTGGAGCAGACTTAGTGATTCATAGTGCGACGAAATTTCTTGGAGGTCATGCGGATGCCTTGGGAGGAGCTGTTTGCGGCAGTAAAGAGCTTGTTGAGTCCATCTATCATTATCGGGAAATTAATGGAGCTACACTCGATCCAATGGCTGCTTATCTATTGCTGCGTGGAATGAAGACATTAAAGCTCAGAGTAGATCAGCAAAACAAAAATGCTCAGGAAATTGCCGAGTACTTGAAAACTTTTGAACTGGTTGAGGGCGTCTATTATCCAGGTCTTCCTGACCACCCGAATCATGATATAGCTCAAGCCCAAATGAAAGGATTTGGCGGAGTGCTGAGCTTTAGTGTAAAAGGCGGAGTGGATACCGTTAGACAGCTGCTTCCTGAACTAAAGTTTGCTAATCGCGCTGCTAATTTGGGTTCAGTGGAAACCGTAGTCGGCCCATCGCGCACCACCAGTCATGTTGAATGTACCCCTGCAGAACGCGCTGCTATGGGTATTCCAGAGGGGCTGATCCGTTATTCTGCTGGGATTGAAGATATTGAGGATCTGAAACAGGATCTTGCTCAAGCTTTTAAAGCTATTCAAGCTACAGTGCAAATTTAAAATGAGGTGGTCCTTTTGAAGACCGAAATCACGGACTTAGTCCAGCGTTCTGAAGCTCTTTTGCCCGAATTGATTGAATTGCGCCGGAATTTCCACCGCTTTCCGGAGCTTAGCTTTGAAGAGAAGAAGACCAGTGAGAAAATTGAGGGTATGCTCCGGGAGCTGAACGTTTATGACTTGGAAACCGGAGCCGGCGGTTATGGATTGATTGCTACTCTTAAACTGGGGGAAGGACCCGTCATTGGAGTAAGAGCTGATATGGATGCACTTCCGATACAAGAACATTCTAACCATTCTTGGTCATCTGAAATCCCTGGTGTAATGCATGCATGCGGACATGATGCGCATATGGCAATACTCCTCGGGACAGCTAAACTGCTAGCTGAAAGCGCCGAAGATCCTGCTCTCCGGGGTACAGTTAAGTTCATATTTCAGCCAGCCGAGGAAAAAGCAGATCAGAATGGAGAGACGGGGGCTGTAAAAATGCTTGCTTCAGGTAAGCTTGATCGTTTGGACCGGGTTCTTGCTCTCCATATGTGTCCGTGGCTTTCGACTGGGGAAATTCAGGTGCATGATGGTCCCAGCATGGCTAATAATGATGATTTTCTGCTTACGATTACCGGAAGCGGCGGTCACGCGGGTTATCCTCAGCAAGTCATAGATCCCGTTTGGATTTCTACCTTTATCCTGCAGGCGATATACAGCCTCAATGGCCGTAAGGTGAACCCCCTTGAAGTGGGGACGATCAGTGTAGGAGAAATTCATGCGGGTCATGCTAGTAATATCATTCCGCAGACCGTAGAAATAAGGGGGACAATCCGCTCTTACACGGAAGAGGTCCGGGAGAAACTGATCCAGGAAATTGAACGTGCTGCCAGAATGGCTCATACCTTAGGTGGAGATTATGAATTGAAAATCCAGAAGGGAGAACCTGCTTTAGTGAACCATCCTGAGATCAATAACGTGATTAAGCAGGCGGCAGATGGATTAAAAATTATGGATGCCCCTTTTGGAATGGGAAGCGAGGACTTTAGCCATTTTACTGCCAAGTTCCCTGGGGCGATGTTTTTCCTAGGATGCAAATTAGATAAAGAACGCAGTCTTCACCAGCCAGACTTTGATATTGATGAGCAGGCGATGGCAGTAGGGGTGAGGATTTTTATGACGAGTATTCGTGAGGTGTTAACTGATAAAGGAGGGGTTGGATGACTACTAAAATAGCCTTTATAGGGTTCGGAGGAGTCGGCCAGTCTTTGGCAGAAATTTTACTTGAACGTAAAGAACATCTGGAGGAAATGTATGGGTTAGAAAGCTCTGTTGTGGCCGTCTCCGATATGATGAAAGGCTCTATTTACAATCCAGAGGGTCTAGATACAAACGAACTGCTGAAATGTGTTAGAGAAAGCGGCTCTGTTGAAACCTACCCGGACAGCCCGCATATTCTCAAAGGATTAACAAGCATAGAAACCATTCAGCAGTCTAATGCAGATGTCATCGTTGAAGTGACTTATACAGACGTGCACACAGGGGAACCTGCCATTACTCACTGCAAGACCGCATTTGAAAATAAAAAAAGTGTTGTGACTACAAATAAAGGACCTGTAGCGCTTGCTTATCAGGAGCTGTCCCTGCTTGCAGAAAAGCATGGAGTGTTTTTTGGCTATGAAGGGACCGTGATGAGTGGTACACCGGCCCTGCGTATGCCGGAGCTTACTTTGGCAGGGAATCAAATCACTGAAATTAAGGGCATCTTGAATGGAACGACTAATTACATTTTAACGGAAATGGAAAAAGGACAATCTTATGAAGCTGCTTTATTAAAAGCTCAAGAGCTTGGCTATGCGGAAGCAGACCCTACCAGCGATGTCGAAGGATACGACGCGCGATATAAAGCTGCCATCCTTTCAAGCTGCATTATGGGGGCTCCGATTGCTCATACAGATGTCGAGTGCGAAGGGATTTCTTCGATTACCGGTGAAATGGTTCAGCAGGCACTTAAAGAAGGAGAGAAATGGAGACTGTTAGCCAGGATAAGAGAAGAAAATGGGGAAATGAAAGCCAGTGTTAAGCCTGAACGGATTAAAGATCATGACCCACTGGCCGGTGTTTCTGGAGCCACCAATGCGATCGTTTATGAATGCGACTTAGCTGGACCGATCATGCTCACGGGAGCCGGTGCTGGCTTGAAAGAAACGGGGTATTCGCTTCTCATTGATCTCATTTACTATCAGAAGCAAAAAAAGCTCGCCAAAATTTGAGGAGGGTTCTTCATGCACACTAAGGTAAAAGCAGTAAAAATGTTGTTAGGCGGAAAATGGGTGTCTACGGATGAAACATTCGAGGTGCGTAATCCTCAAAACAATGAGCCGATCGCAACTGTACCCTCAGCTACAAAAAAAGATATGACTGAGGCAATTGAAAAAGCCGATCGTACTTACCGTCATACGCAAGTATGGCCAGCTCATGAAAGGATGCGCATTTTATACCGGGTCGTCGATTATATGAAACAGCATGCTGAGACTTTTGCTGAAACGATTGCTTCAGAAGGCAGTAAAACGATTAATGAAGCTCGAGGAGAAGTGAAGCGGGCGACTCAAACGATTCAAATTAGTGCAGAAGAAGCCCGTAGAATGAATGGGGAAACGATAAATTTCGATCAAAATGAAGGCAGTGAAAATCGAGTAGGATACCATTACAGGTTTCCTATCGGTGTGATTGGAGCGATTACGCCTTTTAATGACCCGTTAAATTTAGTTGCTCACAAGATCGGCCCAGCCATTGCCTCTGGAAATGCGATTGTAGTAAAGCCTGCCTCCGTAACTCCGCTTAGTGCGCTGCTGTTAGCGGAAGCGTTCACAGAAGCTGGTTTACCAGAAGGTTTCTTATCAGTCATTACCGGCTCTGGGAGGGAGATTGGAGAAACGCTCGTGACCCATCCCGCTGTGCAGATGGTTTCCTTTACGGGTGGTTCAGCTGCAGGAGAACGGATTTCGCAAAGAGCAGGAACGAAAAAAGTCAGCATGGAGCTAGGCTCAAATTCGCCGGTAATTGTCTTGAAAGATGCTGATCTTCATGACGCTGTGCAATCCTGTGTGTCCGGTGCGTTCTCTGCAGTGGGTCAGAACTGTATAGGTGTTCAGCGGATTTATGTTGAAAAGGAACTATATCCAAGCTTTCTTGATACATTTGTCAGCCGTACTCTGGAATTAAATGTTGGGGACAAAATGGATGAATTGACAGATGTCGGACCAATGATTAATCAGCATGAAGCTGAGCGTGTTGAAGCTTGGGTGAACGAAGCGGTGGCAGAGGGCGCTAAAGTAGAAGCAGGTGGGAAGAGGTCAGGAGCTTTTTATTATCCTACTGTACTCACACACGTCCCTTCTAAGGCGAAAATAGCCGTGGATGAAATCTTCGGCCCTGTCGTTCTCATTCAGGCAGTGGAGAACCTTGCAGAAGCTGTCGAGCGCTCTAATGACGTTAATTATGGTTTGCAGGCAGGTGTTTTCACTAGTAATATTAACCACGCATTCTACACGATCAAGCACATGAATGTAGGCGGCATTATGATCAATGACAGCAGTGATTATCGAATTGATGCCATGCCATTTGGCGGCACGAAAGGTTCAGGCATTGGCCGGGAAGGGATCCGATATGCCATGGAGTCGATGACGGAACAAAAAGTAGTCTGCTTCCGCTTGCAAGAGAATATGCTTTAATTGGGAAAAAAGAGGATAGGCAATATTAAGATCCAGAGAAAAGAGATTCCGGTAAAGAATCGGCTTCTTCATATAAATAAATATGCTGGGACAAAAGTTTATTAGCCATTAATAAACCCGAGCGATGAAGAGATTAACACACCTTCATCGTTCGGTTTTTTTTCTGCCTAACATGAGCGGGATTTCTTGATGATACACAGGACGTAAGGTTTGTTTCCCTTTTTTTGGGTCAAGTTTCTCTGATGAATGAATAACCTTCTTTTATTTAGTATTTGTTTTGCTATCCTTATCGGTAACTCTCCGCTTTGAGAGTGAAAAAAATGGAACGTTCTCCTAAGGATAATATCATGCTCAATGCAAATATTAACTATGATCATTCGTATAGGAGGACTAACATGAAAAAAGGTGTACTTTCAATATTTTCAGCTGTCATCATGATGATGACGCTTGCAGCTTGTAATACAACAAATGACCAAGGTGCTATGGATCGTAACCGAACGAACTATAATACCGTAAGTTATGGCCCGGAAGACTATGGCAATCGAGAAGGGCAATACAGCGATCGCCAGCAGGGAGATATTAACCGTGTCATTCCTGGACAAAATCGCTTTGATGCGAATATACCGTTTGAAGGCATGAATCCAAATGGTACGACCCAAACCCCGAATTCCTTTGATCAGGCGGAGAAATATCAAAAGTCTGGAGATCAGACGAATACAAATAAAGAACGTGTAGATCAAGTTAATGGAGCTTTTCAGGAGCAAGTGGTTCAATTAACAAATAAAGCTCGTAAGAAACAAGGACTTTCTGCATTGAAAATTGATCCGCAGGTAGCGAAGGTCGCGCAAACGAAAGCGAACGATATGGCCAAGAATAATTATTTCTCCCATACCTCTCCTACTTACGGTTCTCCATTTCAAATGATGAAGCAATTTGGAGTGAGTTATCATATTGCGGAAGAGAATATTGCTGCAGGTCAGCAAACACCTGATGAAGTAGTTAAAGCCTGGTTAAATAGCCCAGGACACCGCAAAAATATTATGAATAAAAATGTAACGCATATTGGTGTTGGCTATGCGGCTGATGGATCAAACTGGTCTCAGATGTTTATAGGTAAATAGCAGGCAGGGCGCATCATGCGTCTTGCTTTTTTACTAGGATTTTTTGTGAATGATTTTGGATGCATCTGACATGAGTGAATCCGGCTGTTTCTGGAATACTGAGCAGTAAGGGACATTATTTCATATCTTTTATCTTGTGTTTATCGAAAGTGAGACGATGATTGTGAATAAATTAAAGGTTTTAATTGGATTGTTTCTTCTAATTTCATTCTTCCAGCCCTTAACTGTATCAGCTGCCAAAGGCCACCTTGTAGCCATTGGTGACTCTATTCCTTATGGATACAATTTAACAGGGGATAATAAGATGCCTCCTAAGGAAGCTTTTCCTTATCTTATTGGAAATGAAAAGGGCCTCGAGGTCACTAACTTAGGGATCCCTGGTTTAACTTCATCGGAGCTGCTTCAAGCTGTCAACACAAATAAAGTATTTAGAGACACCCTTAAAGACGCCGATTATGTCATTGTTTATATTGGAGGAAATGACCTTTTGAATGTCGTTAAGAAAAACGGCGGATTGAAAAACATCAAGATAGAAGAAGTTGCCCCGGTTGTAAGGGATCTAATCTTTAATGTTTATGCGACTATCTTAGCGATCAATAAGCTGACCGATGGGCAGATCCTCGTCTATAATATTTATAATCCTTATCCCGCCGCAGGAGCAAAGCTGAACACTCCGCTAAGGTATATTAACAAGCAATATGCTTCGTTGATTGAAGTGCTCAGTCATTTTACGGATGTGGACCTAGTTAATGCCTATCAGGCTTTTAAGGGCCATCCAGAGTACATTCTCTCTAAAGATGTTCATCCGACAATTAAAGGTCAGCAGGTTCTTGCCGGAATAGGGATGAAGAAGCTGCATCACCGTTAGAATCTGGCCGTATCCTTGAAATGGCGATTTCAGGTAAGACAAAAAAGTCCGAGCATTGATGAAAGAATGGCTTTAATCGTTCATCTTCGCTCGGATTTCATTTGGATTAAAAGATTTTCCCTCTAGCTTCTTACTATTTTTTCGCTCAGGCATGTTATACTAGGTCTATTCTTTTTACCGTTAGGAGACTGAATAAATGATCCGATTTGGAATAATTGGCACAAATACAATTACTGAAAAAATGCTTGAAGCAGCTTCCCATCTTGAAGACTTTCAATTAACAGCAGTGTATTCGAGAACAGAAGAGAAAGCAAAAGAATTCGCGGGGCGCAAAGGAGCAGCATTAACCTTCACTTCTGTAGAAGACTTAGCTAAGAGTGAGGAAGTGGACGCCGTTTACATTGCAAGTCCCAACTCGTTTCATGCGGAGCAGGCAATCATTTGTATGTCCAATGGGAAACATGTGCTTTGTGAGAAGCCTATGGCCTCCAATGAACAGGAAACTGCCGCTATGATCGCAGCAGCACAGCACCATGGTGTTTTATTAATGGAGGCTGTAAAGTCAACTCTTCATCCGGGGTTTGCTTATGTGCAAGAAAATTTACATAAAATTGGTCCGATCAGACGTTACACGGGTAACTTCTGTAAATATTCCTCACGTTATGATGCTTATAAAGAAGGAACGATCTTAAATGCTTTTAATCCTGAATTTTCAAATGGTTCCATAATGGATCTTGGAGTTTATGGGCTTTATCCGATGGTGGTCCTGTTCGGTCAGCCACAGGCTATTAAAGCAAATGGGGTACCATTAGAGTCCGGAGTTGATGGGGAAGGAAGTATTCTCGCTCAATATGAAGAGATGGAAGGAGTCGTTATGCATTCCAAAATTATTCATTCGTATGCTCCTTCAGAAATACAAGGAGAGAAGGCGGCCATCATCATTCCTAATATTTCAGAACCAAGTGACGTGACCATTCGTTATAATGATGGAAAAACAGAAGCTTTTGACTCTTCCCAGCTTTATCCACCTATGCATTATGAAATCAAAGAATTTATTCAATTAATCTTGAATGGAGATAAGCAGTCTAACGTGAACTCCCACCGGGCAAGTCTAATCACGGCCAGTATTTTGGATAGAGCTCGTGAGCAAATGGGGATCGTGTTTCCAGCAGATCAGAAGTGATCATTAAATTAAAAAGAAGAAGCAGATTTTGATTCATCGAGAACCCGGACCATTGAGTAATATTGGTTCGGGTTCTCTTTATATAGCATTTAATAAAGGTACTGATTATCAGAGCGCCAGTGTATGCTGAGATTATATTTGGGGTTTCCTCATATCCTTAAAGAATAGACTCATACTAAGCTAAATGAGCAATAAGGAGTGTGAGAGTATGAATCTTCAATCGGGCAGTTATTATTGGCCTTCTACTTGGGGGTCAATCCCTGATTATCCAAGCTTAGATCAGGATATTACCTGTGACGTTCTGATAGTCGGCGGTGGCAGTTCTGGGGCTCAATGCGCCTATTTTCTTGCTGATTATCATTTAGATGTAGTTTTAATAGAAAAACAAAAGACTGGACTGGGCAGTACAAGTACGAATACTTGTCTCCTGCAATATTCAGGTGAAAAAATGTTTGCAGAACTTGTGAATATTTTTGGTGATGATTATGTTACCCGGCATCTTCAGCTTTGTCAGGAAGCGATTGATGATATTGAAAAGGCATGCAGCCTGATCGATTATGACAGCGAGTTTACAAGAAGAGATACCCTTTATTATGTTAGTTATGAAAAGGATCTTGAAAGGCTGTACAAGGAGTGTCAGTGGCTCCAGCAGCGGGGTGCTCCGGTAGAATGGTGGACCGAGCAGGAAATAAGCACGAACTATCCTTTTAAGAAGAGAGCGGGCATGTATCAGAAGAATGATGCCGAGATGAATCCTTACACTTTTACCCATGGGTTATTGAAATATGCTAAAGAACGCGGAGTCCGTATTTATGAAAACACTGGAATGACAGGGGAGCATTATGAAAAAGAACAGTCTGTGATTCAGACGACTACGGGCAAACGAATAAGAGCGAAGAAAGTAATCTACGCAGCAGGATATGAGAATATAGAGATAAAACCAGAGAAAAAATCCAGGTTTGTAAGCACATATACCGTTACAACAAAACCCGTTGAAGACTTTTCATCGTGGTACAACCGCACGTTGATTTGGGAAACTGCCCGACCTTATATTTATATTCGTACTACCCAAGATAACCGGATTATTATTGGCGGCTTGGATGAAAACACGGACGTAGCTGAAGAAAGAGACAGCAAGCTTCTTCATAAGCGAGACCGGCTTCTTGAAGAGTTTAATGAATTATTTCCTGATATCCACGTAGAACCCGAATTCTTTTCGGCTGCCTTCTATGGGGGGATGGTAGACGGTCTGCCAATTGCTGCCGAGTACAAAAAACACCCTAACCGTTACTCTCTGTTAGGGTATGGAGATAATGGGACGGTTTATAGTATGCTCCTTGCAAAATTAATTTCCAAGGCGGTTGCTGAAGATCGAGATGGAGATTTAAAACTTTATCATCAAGATCGCCCATTAAAGAAAAAAGCTCTATATAAATCCTCTTAACTGATTTAGGTCAGAAGCGAGGACTTCATTCTCCATAGATGGGAAGAAATCTTTAGCGATTATAAAACCCGAATGCTGATGATCTTTATCACCGTTCGGGTTTTTTAAGATCTTTCCCCTGTTATTGCTTTGTCTCTAAGGATAAACAAAGGAGTGCGGAAGGAGGGAATATCAACGAATTCTGAGTAGGACATACAAGGAGACTTCTTTCCCTGGATGTTCGTTTTAGAGTGGCGACATCTTCTTTGTCCCGGTCTATGTCTGAAGGTTTCAGGCTGCCTCATCGTGAGTTTTAATAGTTGGATTCTGCCTCGCTGTTCATGAGATCTGCCATTTCTTTTTTCGAAACGGATAGGTTCTTGTGCTTCATGCCCCATTGATTCATAATATTTAGGAAAGGGGCGGTCGTTTTGCCGTAAGTGGTAATTTTATATTCTACTCTCGGAGGAACTTGCTGGTGGTCCAACCTTTCTACTAGACCATCTTCAACGAGCTTGGTTAACTCTCGGGAGAGCATTCGAGAAGAGATGTTGCCATCAATAGAGCGCCGCAATTCATTAAATCGTACAAAATCCTTATGCAGCAGTTTCCACAAAATTAGTCCCTTCCACTTCCCGCATACAACTTCAAGAGAGATATGAATCCCTGTTTCTGCTTCTCTCACTCTGTTCATCTCCTCCAGCTAATAGTATTTATTTTTTCAATGTTTTTGATAGCTTTCCATCATTCCCTGAGCTTAGAATTCAATGGATTACTTTCCTCATGAGAATGGAAAACATTTCTTTTATCATTTTATTGGGTTTTGCCTATAACGGCAAGTACTTACAAATTTGTAAGTATCTTAATATTCGAATCGCTGTTTCGGATAGTTGATGATTTGTCAGTAAACCAAAGTAGTTCTCTAATAGACTGGTATCCTGTATAATTATAGGAACTTTCAGACATCGGAGGATTTATCATGCGCACGATATTTTCTTACGTTTATACATATAAAATTTCCGCCGTAATTGCCTTATTACTGATGGGTGTAGAACTGGTTGTTGAGCTGGTCCAGCCGTTGTTAATGGGGAAGATTATTGATCAGGGAATTTTAAATAAAGATCTTACATTCGTAGCCACGTGGGGAGGCGTCCTTGTCGGGCTTTCTTTATTAGCCTTTACTGCCGGTATTACGAATTCGTTTTTTGCGGCCAATGCTAGCCAGGGAGCAGGATATGATCTCAGACGGGATCTTTTTAAGAAGGTTCAGGCATTTACGAGTAAGAACTTTCATGCCTTCTCCACTCCCGGGTTAATCACCCGAATGACGAATGATGTGACGCAAATTCAAAATCTCATCTTTATGTTCGTCCGGATTGCTCTTCGGGCTCCATTATTTATTATATTTGCTTTAGTGATGGCTTTTTCCGTCGATTTTGAGTTAGCCTTGCTGCTGGTAGTGACGGTTCCTGTGCTGCTCATTTTTCTTATTTGGGTTTTATCTAGAGGGGTTAAGCTATTTAAATCCGTGCAGGAAAGGTTAGATAAGGTCAATACGGTCATCAGAGAAAACCTGGCTGGGATTCGCCTTATTAAAGGATTTAACCGAGGTAGTTATGAGGAAGAGCGCTTTAAAGAAGTGAATCACTCCCTAGTAGACAGGAATAAACGAGCTTTATGGCTGATGGAGCTTGCTATTCCGGTTATTATGCTTGGGATGAACACCGTAATTTTAATCGTACTTTGGGCTGGCGCAAACCAGCTGCAGACTGGTGGTGCACGGGCAGGAGAGGTTGTGGCTATGGTGAATTACGCCACGCGAATTATGTTTACCTTCTCTGCCTTCACATTTTTAATCATGGTTTTCTCCCGGGGGAATGCTTCTGCCACCCGCATCAGTGAGGTGTTGAACGAGAACACTCCTTCCTATTTAGATGAAGAGGGAAAATTAGATTCATTATCAGGGCAAGTGAGCTTTCGAAATGTATCTTTCGCTTTTGAAAATACCATCACTTTAAAGGATGTTTCCTTTTATGCCAATGCAGGGGAAACGATAGGAATACTCGGAGAAACGGGTTCTGGAAAAACAGCTTTGCTTCATTTAATTCCGCGTCTTTACGAAAAGCAGGCAGGAGAAATTTATTTTGACCAATTTACAATCAGTGAATTAGAAGTAAAATCCTTAAGAAAGCAAATTAGTCTCGTTCCTCAGGAAATCCACCTTTTTTCTGGCAGCGTACGTGACAATATTGCCTGGGGGAAAGAACACGCTAAGGAAGAAGAGATTATTGAGGCAGCAAAAACGGCCCAAATTCATTCTTTCGTAACCAGCCTGCCGCAAGGTTATGAAACACAGCTTGGTCAGAAGGGTATTACCTTTTCTGGCGGTCAGAAGCAGCGGCTTTCTATAGCTCGTGCTCTAGTCCGGGAGCCGAAAATTTTAATTCTGGATGATAGTACGAGTGCGCTTGATGCCCAAACGGAAGCGCTTTTATTGAAAGCATTAAAGCAAAAGGAATGTACGGTGTTTATGGTGGCTCAAAAAATAAGCTCTTTAAAAGCTGCAGATAAAATTCTTGTCCTTCGGCAAGGAGAAATTATTGCAAACGGGACGCACGAAGAGCTGCTCACAGACAGTTCCTATTATAGAGAGGTGTACCAATCTCAACAGGAGGAAGTGATGTAATATGGCTGACCAGAAGAAACCAGATCGCACGCCTATCCGCAGACATCAGGGTATTGGTACATCCCCTCCGAAAGTAGATAATATTAAAGCTACCTTAAAGCGGATCTGGAGTTACATGGCAACAGAGAGAAAGCTGTTTGCCCTTGTAGTGGTGTTCATCTTTGCCAGTTCAGGATTCTCTTTAGCAGGTCCGTTTTTACTGGGTCTCACCGTAGATAAGGTAATTGCAAACCCGGAAATAGAGACGCTGTTTCTGATGCTTGCTTTATTGTTTGGCGTTTACTTCTTCCAATCCCTCTGTTTATGGCTGCAAAATTATTGGATGATTACGATCGCTCAAAATACGGTATTTGAGATGCGCAGTCATCTGTTTTCTCACCTGCAAAAGCTTCCTGTTTTATTTTTTCAGGAGCGGCAGCAGGGAGAGCTGATGAGCCGGCTGACGAATGATATGGAAAATGTGAGCCGCACATTAAACACCTCCGTCATTCAATTTGTTACAAGCATTCTTACTATAACGGGAACGATCATCATTATGTTCATCTTAAGCCCAGTCCTTACCATGCTCACACTTATGATTGTGCCGGTCATGTATTTTGGTATGAAGTGGATAACAAAACGGACAGGTAAATATTTCAAAGATCAGCAGAAAAATCTTGGAGAAGTGAACGGCTATGTCGAAGAGATGTTTTCCGGTCAAATGATTGTGTCGATGTTTTCGCGGGAAGAAAAGGTGATCAAGGAGTTTGAAGAGAAGAATAAAGCGCTGAAAACTTCAGGCTATTGGGCACAAACCTATACTGGTTTTATCCCCAAACTAATGAACATGTTAAATAACGTCAGCTTTGCCATTATTGTTGGAGCAGGAGGGTTATTAGCTTTACAAGGAGCGATAACCATTGGGGTCATTGTGACTTTTACCACTTACTCTCGGCAGTTTACGCGGCCGTTAAATGACTTAGCCAACCAATTTAATATGATTTTATCAGCCGTGGCAGGGGCGGAACGGGTCTTTCAAATTATAGATGAACAAGAAGAAAGGGAAGATGAGAAGGAAGCGATTCGTCTGAACGATATGAAGGGAGACATTGAATTCAAATCCGTGGATTTCGCTTATGAAGACGAGCAGCAGACCTTGAAGGATATTAATTTTCATGCAGCCCCGGGTCAAACTGTAGCGCTGGTAGGACCTACCGGAGCAGGAAAGACTACGATCATCTCCCTCTTATCGCGCTTTTATGAAACAGACACTGGTTCCATCCTTATTGATGGGAAAGAGATAACTTCTATCACACGAGATAGTCTACGGAGCCAGATGGGAGTTGTACTCCAGGATTCGACCCTGTTTCATACGACCATTCGTGAAAACATCAGGTACGGCAGGTTACAGGCAGCAAATGAAGAAGTAGAACAAGCAGCAAAATCTGCCCATGCTCACGAGTTCATTTCCAATCTTCCTGAGGGATATGATACGGTCCTCGATTCGGATGGCAAGGGAGTCAGTCATGGCCAGAGACAATTATTATCCATCGCCAGGGCTATGCTGGCTGATCCAGCGTTGTTAATTTTGGATGAAGCCACCAGCAGTATCGATACGGTGACAGAAATGAAAATTAATGATGCTCTTGGAAAGTTAATGAAGGGCAGAACAAGCTTTGTGATTGCCCACCGTTTGAACACGATTCGTTCTGCGGACTTAATATTAGTATTACAGCATGGAGAGATCATTGAGAAAGGTACCCATCGTGAATTGCTTCATCAAAAAGGGTTTTATGCTGATCTTGTACAGGCTCAGCAGGCAGAAAATCATGCTTCAAGTTAATTCATGCCCATTCGCTGAGAAGGAGAAAGAAGATTACCGAAATGAATCGATTCATTTCCAGGTATAAAAATATTTTTTCTTTCATGTGACTGTCTATACCAAATGCAGCCTCCTTTCATACTCTGTATATAAAGGGGGTGAAAGGATGTCACGTAGTCATAAAGATTATTTGCGCTGGACAGAAGTCCCTTATGCAGGGGAAGAGACACCACCTACGATTAGCGGCGGAGTTGAACCGCTTGCCGGAACGTGGAAAACTTATTTTATACAGAAAAGCCGCAGGCATGGCTTTAAAAAGCTGGATGGGAGTCCGATACGGCTCGCAATCCGAGATCCCAAGTCAATCGATTGGAATCAGCAGCTGAAAGTTGTGGAATCTACCCTTGATCATCTAACCGATCATCAAAAAACGATAGCGAAATACTGGGGGTCAGGTCCTCCGACGAAACAGTGGATTCCTATTATTGATCGTTTAATTGATACCTATAATGTACCTGCACCGCGTGCTTCGAGAATATTAGCTGGATTATTTGCCGGCATTAATGACGCATTTGTTGTTTGCTGGTCTTTAAAATATAAATGGCTGGTGGCTAGACCTAATCAGCTGAATCAGCATCTTGCCACATATCTATGTACCCCGAACCATCCGACCTATCCGTCTGGGCATGCCACAGTTGCTGGAGCTGCAGAAGTCATTTTAAGTTATTTCTTTCCTGCCGAAAGAAGAAAGCTCAATCAGGTAGCAGAAGAGTGTGCTTTATCCCGGTTATATGCAGGAGTTCACTTCCCGGCAGATAACGAGCAGGGATTGCGGTTAGGTAGGCAAATTGGCCGAATTGTTGTGGAGCAATTGAAAAAGGACTATGTAGAAGGACTGCCGATTGATCATCCATTTGAGCAGTACCAAAATGCAGAGATTCTTCCGACAGATTATCACCAGGCAATCCCGTTCCAATATCGTAATGATTGTCCATCCCTGTTACTGGATGATTCCAGAGAAAAGGATGAATCATCAAACAGCTGGCCGGATCCTAAGTTATTTTATTGATAGATGAGAAGGACTGTGAATGACACAGTCTTTTTATTTTGATCTTGAACCATTTTATACGGTAAACCGGCTCAATAACTTCTCTCATTCCTGGAAGGACTCATTCAATCTTTTCAGCGATTAAATTGCTTTTAAAGAATCCACGCCTTGTTTTACATAATGAATTTGGTAGATAATGAGTAAAAAGCTTAAAGGGCAAGATCGACCTGAATATAACTAGCACTTTTTCTAAATAAAAGTAATGGAGAAACTATTATTCAAGTAAATCTTTAATCCGCAAGTAATGAAGGAGGAAGGGACCATGCGTAAGAAGCATCCCCGTAAAGAGAGTAAAGAAGAAGTTTATACGGTACAGCAAGATCAGGAACTCTTGTCATTCCTGCTGGAGAAACTATCGAACAAGAGCAGGAATTCGGTGAAATCCATCCTTCGCCGCGGCCAGGTGATGATTGATCAAGAAGTGAGCACGTCTTTCAATCAGGTGCTGCGCTCAGGACAAACAGTATGTATTGCTGGTAACCAAGGTTTTAAGAGGAACACGAATTTAAAAGGTATTTCTATTTTGTTTGAAGATGAGGATCTTGTCGTTATTGAAAAAGCTGCCGGCCTCTTATCTATTGCCTCAAAGCAGGGTGGGGAGCCGACCGCACACCGCCAATTAAGTGAAGCAATAAAGCAAAAAGACCCCTCAGGCCGGATTTTTGTAGTGCATCGTCTTGATCGTGATACCTCAGGCGTTATGATGTTTGCTAAGAAGGAAAAAGTCAAACACAAGCTGCAGGAATCTTGGAAGGACCTCGTGGAAGAAAGAATATATACCGCTTTAGTGGAAGGGAAGCTGCCAGAAGAAGGGACCATTACTTCCTGGTTAAAGGAAAGTAAATCGCTGCATATGCATTCAAGCCAAAATCCTGATGGGGGAGGCCAGTACGCTGTCACTCACTATAAACGAATTCATTACACCGCCCAGGCTTCTTTAGCGGAAGTGAAGCTTGAAACGGGGAGGAAAAATCAGATTCGTGTTCATATGCAGGATATTGGTCATCCCATTGCAGGGGATAAGAAATACGGTTCGAAAACCAATCCAATAGGCAGACTTGGACTTCATGCTCGTGTATTAGCTTTTGAACATCCAGTTACGGGAAAAGTGATGCGCTTTGAAGCTCCTGTTCCTCCTGCTTTTTTTAAAAAGTAAGGGAGGAAGTGGAGAGTCCCGAATATATGATTAAAAATTCCATTTGGTGAATCCTTCGTACCCTTTTTGCAAGGTTACCAAATCTTTAGAAACAAACTACTTTTGTTATGGTACGGTAAGCACTGTGACGACCCACCATACATAAGGAGTGACAAATGGATGAAGTTAAAACGAGCACTTGGAATGATGATGATTGTTTGTATGATGAATGTTTTTGTTCCTTTTCAAAACATTTCTTATGCCGCAGGTACACAGGATATAGTAATTAATGAAATTGCTTGGATGGGCACGAATAACAGCTACAATGATGAATGGCTGGAGCTTTACAACCCCACCAGTAATACGATTTCCCTAGATGGCTGGACATTAAATGCCGCAGATGGATCCCCGGCCATTCAGTTAAGTGGAACCATCCCGGCCGAAGGTTACTATTTACTGGAACGAACAGATGACAGTACGGTTTCTGGAGTTACTGCAGACCTTATCTATACGGGGTCACTTTCCAATTCTGGAGAGGACCTTTACCTTAGCGACAGCACCGGTCAGGTGATTGACGAAGTAGATACTTGGTATGCGGGAGATAATAGCACGAAGTCCACGATGTCACGACAGGACGCAAGTGTTTCTGGAACGACCTCTTCCAATTGGTATACTTCCACGGCTGCTTATGCAGAAGGAAATGGAACACCGAAATCTTCCACAGCTCCATCCAACCAATGTGACAGCTCCGAGCATTTAAATCATGTTTCCAATGATCCAGGAGCTATAAATGTTTACTTCAACAAATGTGCTTATGACAGTTACGCTACTTCAGGAAATAAAGCCAATTATAATGTGAATTTAGAAGATCGGCTTCTAAATCGAATTAATAATGCGACCACCTCTATTGATGTAGCTACCTATGAAATTAATTTACCAAAGGTCGTGAATGCTCTTATTGCTAAAGCAGCTCAAGGAGTTGATGTTCGTGTGATTGCTGATGCGAAAGATGCATCCGATCCACATTACATTGAACGCTATCAAACGATGCGCCTCTATGTAGAGCAAATGGTGCGAGGAGAAGATGGAATGATTGGTACGAATGATGATGTTCATGTATTCTCTGACTCTATTATGTTCGCTGTCGAAGACTCCGCGTTACGTGACCAATATAATCTTCCAACACCGATCACAGGGATGGATAATGTGACGGTTGGAGTAGGAAATGATACACAATCTGGATATAAACTGGCTGACGCTGAACAAAAAGAAGCAGACAGTTATTACTCACCCGACAATCAAATGCATAATAAATTTGTTGTCGTGGACGGTTCCTGGGTATTTACCGGGAGCTGGAATTTTACTGTGACTGGACTGTATGGTACCGAAGCCAACATGAATAATGATGTGCTTGGCGGCAATACACAGAATGAAGTGGAAATGAATTCCACAGACTTAGCGTCTATATATAAAACAGAATTCGATGAAATGTGGGGAGCTTCAGGCGTGAATCCTGATCCTGCAAATTCGAATTATCATGGAAGAAAAACCGATAATACACTGCATACTGTAAATGTCGGCGGCACGACTGTGGAAGTCTATTTCTCTGCTGGGGACGATGCTGTCGGTCATATGGCAAGCTACGTAAAGAACGAAGCTGATTATAGCAGTTATTTTGACATCTTTGCCTGGAGCGATCAAGCGCTGGTAGATGAATTAAAGAACAAGTGGGAAGGCTCTTATAACGATTTAACGGGTACTCGTACTGGCTTTGATGTGAAAGGTGTCTATGATGAAAGTTTTTACAATCAATGGTGGTCTGCCTCGATAGAAATGACGGGGAGGACGGGTTCTCAGGAATCAACGAACAATCCAAACACACGCTGGAATAACCCTGCTCCTGTTTATGAAGATAACGAAGATCGCAAGCTTCACAGTAAGACGATGCTGATTGATTCCAAGCATCCTTCCAGTGATCCTACGGTGATCATCGGTTCTACAAACTGGAGCACGAATGGCAATGATATTAACGATGAAAATATGCTGTTTATTCATAATGCTGCAGTCAGCAATCAGTTTTTGCAGGAGTTTTACGCGCGATATGACTCAGCTGGCGGTGTGATAGGAGAGTAAGCACAATAAAAGAGTGACCAGGATAAAAAGCAATAGAGTTAATACAAAGCAAGAATATTAACATAAAGGTCAATTTTGGTTTAATAAAACACCCCCGAACTTATTTACATCAATGGTTCGGGGGTGTTTTGGTATTTCATCCTTTTTATAGTTCTCGATCTGTTGGCATGACAATTGCGGCCACAATATAAGCGAGGAGCGTGAACCCGCTCGTAACAAAAATAGACAAGACAAAGATAATTCTCAGTAAACTGGTGTCTATGTTATATAACTCGCCAATCCCTCCAAGGACTCCGGATAATTGATGATTACTTGTAGATTTATAAAGCTTTTTCATGATTTGCCTCCTCTTCTTTCTCTATTCCTTAAGTAATCAGGACTTAAAACTTTAAATTGGAAACATACATTTAGTTTATGTGATGCTATTCAGGTTCATTATTCATTTTCATGAACTCAAAAAGTTGGTGTGCTCAGCTTTTGAGAATGTTTACCCTGCCGGAAAAGAACGTTGCTCCTCCGCCCATATCAGCAATTCGATCTGGGGTCAGCGCGTTTACTTTATGATCTGTTCCGACCCAGAGTCCCTGTGTGACTAACACACCCGGTAACACGTCATGACCTACGGACGCTGTTAATTCACAGCTCCCGCGATCATTCCAGACGATTACGGAATCTCCATTCTTAATTCCTTTCAGTGCCGCATCTTGTGAATGCATAAAGAGCTTAGCTTCTTTTTCAAGCTGCCTGTGCTTTCTCTGGTTTGAAAAAGTAGAATTTAAAAAAGAATGATTTGGGCCAGGGATAAAAGTAAATGGATAATCGTTCTCTTCTACCGGAGGGGTGTAGGTTGGCAGAGGAGGATGTCCCTCTGCCTTCATAGCTTCCGAATAGAGTTCGATCTTCCCGCTTGGCGTAGACAAATGAGCTAGAGGTAGGCGGGCGTCTGCTTTGACGAATTCGTTATCTTTCATCTCGTCAAGCATCCCTGGATGGATGAATGGGTTGTTCTGATTCGAAAGAGCGGAGCGGATCATCGATTCCTCTCCTTCGCTAAACTCTTCCTCTGTAAACCCCATTCCCTCTGCAAGGAGTCTGAACACTTCAACATTAGATTTACTTTCACCAAAAGGTTCAATGACCGGTTTTTGAAGCTGCAAGTAATGATGCCAGTAAGATGTATAAAGGTCTAAGTTTTCGTAGGAGGAAGCGGCGGGCAGCAGGATATCTGCATAGGCGGCACTCTCTGTCATGAATAAATCGTGGACGACCGTAAATAAATCTTCCCGCATTAACCCTTTGCGCACTTTGTTTAAGTCAGGAGCAACCAAAGCAGGGTTGCTGCTGTATATAAACAAAGATTCAACAGGCGGGCTTGCCTGGGATAAGGCTTTACCCAATTCATTCATGTTAATCGTCCGGGCCGCCGAATTAGATTTCAGGTGATCTCCCTGGAGCGCTTGGTCATTAATAGACAGATATCCTAAATTAGACTTGATAGCTCCGCCGCCCTTCACCTCCCATTGCCCGGTTATCGCGGGGAGGCAGGCAATGGTGCGGACGCACATGCCGCCGTGGTCATGGTGCTGGATGCCGTTTCCGATTCGGATAAAGGCAGGAGAGACCGTTCCGTAATCACGTGCTAATTGATAAATGTCCTGAACAGGCACGCCGGTAATGGCCGCTACTGTTGCAGGATCATAGGGTTCAACATGTTCTTTTAGCTGAGCTGACCCGACCGTATACTTCTGCAAAAAATCCTCATTACTGAATTTTTCTTTAAATAAGATGTGCATGATCCCTAAAGCGAGCGCAGTATCTGTCCCTGGTTTAACAGGAATAAACCAATCGGCAAAGCGGCCGGTTTGGTTGTTATGCACATCAATCACAATAATTTTTGCTCCGTTTTTCCGAGCTTTTTGAGCAAACATCATTTGGTGCATATTTGTACTAACAGCGTTGACTCCCCAGAGAATAATCAGTTTCGAATGGACTGTATCTTCAGGATCGATACCAAATCCACCGCCCATCGTATATGTATACCCTTCCGCTCCGGCTGAAGAACAAATAGTCCGGTCCAAGAAACTCGCACCAAGTTTATTAAAAAAACGGCGGTCCATTCCTTCCGCATTTAAACGCCCCATATTTCCATAAAATCCATAAGGGAGGATGCTTTCAGGACCACTTGCTTCCATTAACTGTTTCCATTTATCCGTAATTGTTGTGATGGCTTCTTCCCATGAGATCGGTGTAAACGCTCCTTCACCCTTTGGGCCGTTTCGTTTCATGGGTACAGTTAAGCGGTTTTCATCATAAATCCGTTCGGTCATATGACGGACCTTATTACAAATGCTTCCTTTTGTAACCGGATGACTTGGGTCACCTTCGACCTTAGTTATTTTTCCTGATTCCTTATGAACGAGCAAACCGCACTGGTCAGGGCAATCTAGCGAGCAAACGGACGGGAATACTCCGTCGCGCTCTTCTAAGTATTCATTCATACTTTCCACCTCTTCATAGAATCCGACTGTTACCCCTATCCTATCATGTGTGAAAGGTCTCTCGTAAGTCTAACTGTTTTTTCCAGAAGGGGATGCTCCTGTTTTAGGTTTCTTAAATACACGCTTAATTAAAATTCCTGCCATAACTAGGATAGGCAGCAGCAAACCATTCGTAAGTGAGTAGGGCAGCCAGGTTTTACTGACGAAATCTTCATAAAAAGCTACGTTCGGATAAGCGATGATGGAGAGGACAATGATCCCAATGCCGAGCGGTGTGAGTAAAGGCCGGTGGTCATCCATCTTGAGAAACTGAGCAATTCCAACCGAAGTAGCGTAATAAAGGAATACCAGTTTGAAGAATATGGTTAACATCCATATAATTGCGACAATAATTTCGAGTCCCTCTAAAAATCCTGCGATATTAATTTTTTCAGCGATCTCATAGCTTGGATAGTTATTTAACGAGGTCAGATCACTGCCAAGGACAAGAATACTCAGGAGGGTAATCAGCGCAATAACCCCACCTCCAAAAATCACGCCTAATAACCAGGCATGCTGGATTTTTTTTTCATCTTTGATGTAAGGGTAGATCATAAGTAAGGAACTCATTTCTAATATAGGTGTGCCGACCATAATCGTTGAAGCACTAAGTATAGGCTTTACCCCTTCACCTAAAAAAGGCTGGATATTTTCAAGATTCATTTGAGGAGCTACTGCAATGACCATAAATAAGAGCAGTAAAACGATCCATGGCATAAAAATTTCCGAACTTCTGCCAATCGCCTCTATCCCAAGCTTCGCTCCCCAGATGACGACGAGGAGAAAGAGGATATGGGTGAACTGGAGAGGCGTTTCAGGGATAATCTGGGTCGTCATGAAGTCACCGATATTTCGCAGTACTAAAGCTGATAGGATATAGAGAAACGATAAATAGAAGAAACAAATCAATCGTCCGAACCAATTTCCAAATACGGATATAGTTGCTTGAACGAATGTTTCTCCTTCCGTTAACTGACCGAGTTTATTATAAAAGAGTACTAACAGACAACCGATCAAAATAGACAGGGTTACAGCTATCCAAGCATCCTGCTTTGCTATAGCTGCAGCAGGAGTAGGGATAATAAGAATGGAGCTTCCAATTGAAAAAAGCAGGACGATAAACATAAACTGCCGCGGGCTAATCGTTTGGTTGTCCATCATAAGCTTTATCCTTCCTTTCTGTACGTTTACCTTATCCAGGCAAAATCATAGAATAAAAAGCCTCAATATAGTCCAGAGGGTTAATCAATTGGTATCCCCGGCTTTCTAAGACTGCTGCCGCCGTGGATAAGAATAAAAGGGTGGATACGTACCAGATTTCTTTTATTTTGTTATTTTTTTTAAGTTTTGGGATCTCACTAAAAAAAATTGCTGCGGCAATGAAGATAATTGAAATGGTGGACCACATACACATTATCCTTTCCTGTCAATCGGCTGAGTAGTTTTTCCTTTCCGTCTTATTTTTGATTTTACCTTGATTTGAACTTCTAAATCTTTGTATTGTTCCGGCCAATTGTTTTCTACGGTTTTCCAATACTTTGGCTCTTTACGGTGAATTAAGCTGCCAAAACCGAAAATGTCACTATCATACTTATTTTGTGTTACACTTATCGTCTTTTGAACCATGTGCTTTATATCTTGTTCTGCCTCTTTACTTATTTTTTTCAGTGTATCCGGGCTGCTTAAATCAATATCACAATCTACATCTCCTATATTGCCTTCAGTGGTAATTTCAATAGTGATAACAGGTTTTCCGTTTTTCATTTTCACCTTAGTTGCGGCTTGGCTGCGAAGAACTTCGATAGTTAAAGAACCATCATCTTTCTCACATGGATGCGTGACGATGGAACTGTTCACGTTTCCTGTTGCATAATTGTATCCTTTACTTTCATTTTCAGTTAACCATCCCACTAGTTTATCCTTGTTAAAAACGGCAAGACCGTCGATTTCTACTTTTGTCGGGGCATCAACATTTTCCACATTGGAAATGTTTGTGCCTGCCTTTGGGTCGCCTTCCAGTAATATTCCGCTCATGACTGGACTTTCACCGGTACTTCGGATGGTGGAGATCACATCGTCAATCGATTCCGATTTACTAACTCCCCAGTTCTTCTCCACACTATCGATGGAGTTCATAATTTTATTGGCAGGTATTTTTTCGTAAGGGGTAATAACACTTAATAGACTTTGTACACTTGCATTTTTGGCGACAGTCACGTAAAAAGAAGTCCGGTATTCATGGTCTCGGTACAATAAGTCCAGTGCCTGCATAATTCCATCATCTGCAATCCTAGTGCCAAAAACTAATAATCTCAGCTGGGAAAGATACATCTCTCTTGGTGATTTTGTTGTCATTTTCCGAAAAGCTTCGAACAACGTTTTCCCAGTGGTGGAATAAGATGAAACGGGCGGCCGGGTCGTTGGCGCATCGGTTGCGATCTCAGAAGGGTTAATAACCTGAACCGTCAGTTCGTATTCGTCATTATCATTTTTATCAATTCCGATCGCTACAGCGATACCTAACTCATCTAATTCACGGCTGTTCCAGCATCCAGAGAGAAGGAGAGTGCAAAAAAGCAATAACAGAGCAATTTGAAATTTTTTATAAATAGCTGGGTTGCTCCACATGGTTAATTCTCCTTCGTTTTTGGATTCGTCCGCTTTTCATTTTTCTTGACCAGGCTGCTTGGTCGTGAAAGTAATCCCCAGTGAGGAAATCTGACGAGAACATCTTTTTGATCTTTAGGAACAAATGGCGCAAATGGGGACATATAGGGCATTCCAAAGGACTTTAGGCTGCAAAGGTGCAACACCATAGCAATCAGCCCTAAAATAATCCCATATAATCCAAATGTTGCCGCCAAGATCATAAACACGAACCTGAGCATTCGAACAGGTATCGCCATGTTGTAGGCAGGAAAGACAAAACTGCTGATGGCCGTTAAGGACACCACAATAACCATTGCGGCGGAAACAAGCCCTGCTTGTACGGCCGCTTGACCAATTACTAAGGCACCGACAATAGATACTGCCGATCCTACGGTCTTTGGCAGCCGAATCCCTGCCTCTCGCAATATTTCAAACGTGACTTCCATAATAATGGCTTCTACAAAGGCGGGGAAAGGAACCCCTTCCTGCTGGGCAGCTAAGCTGATCAAGAGCGGCGCAGGAATCATTTCCTGGTGGAAGGTTGTAAAAGCGATATATAAAGACGGCATAAATAGAGCAATATTGAAACATAGAAGACGGAGCAGTCGAATTAAGGTACCAATATCAGCCCGTTGGTAATAGTCCTCTGTCGATTGCAGAAAGTTCACAAATAGAGCAGGAACAAGCAGAACATCTGGCGTTCCATCGGTAATAATAGCCACTCTGCCCTCTAATAAACCGCCGGCAATGGCATCGGGCTTTTCTGAATAATAAATGGTTGGAAACGGGGAGTACTGGCCATCTTGAATGAATTCTTCAATATAGCCACCTTCCAGAATGCCGTCTATCTCTATCCGGTCTAGTCGTTTATGAACTTCTTGCACGACTTTATCTTCTGCTATTCCATTTAGATAAATGACAGCAACATCCGTATTCGTGACGGTTCCGATTGTTTTAGCATCCACTCTTAGCTGGGGCGAACGAATCTTCCTTCGTATTAAAGCCGTGTTGGTACGCAATGTTTCTGTAAACGCTTCACGCGGTCCGCGGATGACACTCTCAGAAGTAGTCTCCTGTACACCGCGGTCTCTCCAGCCTTTAGTACTCGCTGATAAAGCCTTCTGTTCATGATCAAGAATCAGCAGGGTTTCTCCTGCCAGTAACCTGTTGAAAAGACCTTCACAATTGTCTACTTCACTTAATTCTCCTATAGGAAGGGAGGATTGTTTGATCGTTTCATATAAATGACGGATGGTCGGTCGTTTTTCCGGAAGTTCAAGCATAAGGGCTTCCATTATAAAGTCCTGAATCGTATCTTTATTCACCATCCCGTCAATAAAGAGAACAGCACATTCCGTTTTACCTAAGGTGAATTTACGGACAACCAAGTCTGAGCTTTTACCAAGAGACGTTTGGATGTAGAGTAAATTCTCTTCGACTTTGTTATACAGAGGCATAGGTACAGAAGCTTGAATATCTTTTTGTTTAGAAGTGGTTTTGTTTGATTGACGCTTCATAGGACCTGCCTCTTTTCTTAGTTAATTTTGTTTTAGGTTGCACGTATTCAGGTATTTTATGAAAAAAATGGGGAATCATTTTGATTAGGAAGGCTGAGGAAGAACAAAAGGAGCCCCGTTACGGAGCTCCTTTATTTTTGGTGCTATTCTTTTAAATTACTTTATCGGGTGCAGGATTAAAGCAAGAACTGAATTTTTCTCCCAATAAGCGAGTGAAAATGGAGGTTACATTAAATAGACAGCTGCCTCAAATGGCCGCAGAGTGACCACTTTATCTTTCACTTTAGGCTCTTCCTGATAGTTGTGAATCAGCAGGCTGCTATTATTATTCCCCAATTCACCTGGCCACTCTCTTTCCAGCGTGTCTCGTGTAAAGTTAGCCATCACAAGCAGTGTTTTGTCCTGATAAGTGCGCTTGTAAGCATAAACTTGCTGATCCTCTTCCCAAATAAGCTCATATTCTCCGTGAACAATAACGTTATGATCTTTTCTCAATTGAATCAGCTTTTTATAATAATAGAAAATGGAATCCGGATCCTTAAGAGCCGCTTTAGCGTTAATCTCCGTGAAATTTGGATTCACTTTAATCCATGGAGTGCCTTCGGTAAAACCAGCATTTTCTGTAGCATCCCACTGCATAGGGGTTCTGGCATTGTCACGGCCTTTTTCGTGTATCGAATGCAGCACTTCTTCAGGGTCATACCCTTTATCTACGACAAGTTCCTGCCATAAATTAAGGATTTCCACATCACGATAATCTTCAATAGAAGGGAAGTGGACGTTGGTCATCCCTAACTCCTGTCCCTGGTAGATATAAGGGGTGCCTTGCATCATATGTAACCAAGTTGCAAGCATCTTCGCACTTTCTTTATGATAATGCTGATCATCCCCAAATCTGGAAACGGACCGTGGCTGATCGTGATTCTCTAAGAACAAGGAGTTCCAGCCTTTATTGTAAAGCTCGACCTGCCACTTGGACATAATTTCTTTTAGTTCCGTCAGCTTCCAGTCGCGAATATCCCATTTTCCCATTTGGCCGCCGGGTTGCGCATCAATATCCATATGCTGAAATTGAAAAATCATGGAGAGAACGCCATCTTCTTCATTGGTGAACTGTTTTCCTTCTTCAGGAGTGACAAATCCTGTTTCCCCAACGGTTAAAATGTCATATTTATCGAGAACTTCTTCTTTCATTTCGTTCATAAATTCCATAAATCTCGGGCCGTTTGCGAAAAAGTCACTACCCCATTGGTACTTGTCTTCGGGTTTCGCCACAGGGGCATCAGGAAGACCTTCGACTTTAGAAATAAGGTTAATCACATCCATTCGGAAGCCATCGACACCACGATCCAGCCACCACTTCATCATGTTATAGATTTTATGCCGAACCTCTGGATTTTCCCAGTTTAAATCAGGCTGTTTTTTCGTAAATAAATGAAGATAGTATTCACCTGTTGCCTCATCAAACTGCCAGGCAGACCCGCTGAAAAAGGATACCCAGTTATTTGGCTCTTCTCCATTTTGATTGGGCGGACGCCACACGTAATAGTCACGATATGGGTTGTCCTTGGACTTTCTTGACTCGGCAAACCACTCATGTTCATCGGATGTATGATTAACAACTAAATCCATAACTAGTTTAAGGCCGCGATCGTGCATTTCCGTAATGAGACGGTCCCAGGTTTCCAAGTCGCCGAACTCGTCCATAATTTTCTGATAATCGCTAATGTCATAACCATTATCATCATTTGGCGACTTGTAAATAGGGGAGAGCCAGACCACATCAATGCCAAGCTCTACTAAGTAATCAAGCTTTTGAATAATTCCCTGGAGGTCACCAATCCCGTCTCCATTACTATCATTGAAACTGCGAGGATAAATTTGATAAACGACAGAATCTTTCCACCATTGGGTTGATTGTGACATGTACGTGAACTCCTTTCTTTATTCTTTGACCGCTCCAGATGTTAAACCGGAAACGATACGGCGCTGGAAGAACAGGACCATAATAACGAGCGGTACGGTTACAATAACGGTGGCTGCAGATATTTCTCCCCAGGGAATTGTATATTGCCCCTGAAACATCCCGATTCCAACAGGTACAGTTTTATGGCTTTCGGCGGTATTGATGACTAAGGCAAATAGAAACTCATTCCATGCGGCAATAAATACAAGGATCGCGGTAGTGAACAATCCTGGAACGGCCAGAGGGAGAATAATTCGGAAATAAGTTTGCATCATCGAAGCGCCGTCCATTTTAGCTGATTCTTCTAAATCAAAAGGAATCTTGCGGAAGAAGGTCACTAATAGCCAGATCGATAATGGTAGTGCAAAGGTAGTGTAAGGAATGATTAAACCTAAATAGCTGTTTGTCAGCCCAAGGTTTTTCAAAAAGATATAGATAGGCGAGATAGTCGCAATCTGCGGGAACATGGAAACCGACAGCACGACTCCTAGGATTACGGATTTCCCCTTGAAATCTAATCGAGCAATTGCATAAGCGGCAAATGCCGCCACAAATACTGTGTATACGGTTGTAATGGTTGCGACTACGGCACTGTTCCATAAATATCGCAAGAATGGATAGTTAACAAATACGGAGATATAACTTTTAACCGTAGGATTGGCAGTAAACCATTGAAAGGCTCCATCCCCAAACAGCATTGATAATGGTTTGACGGAGCTTAATAGAATCCATAGAAATGGAAACATGATTACGAAAACAAAGATTGCTAATAACAGGTAAAAGGTTACGCCTGTTTTTTTCTGCATCAATACTCACTCCTTATTTTTTTGCTCCGTCACCAAGCAAGTCTGAACCTAGAAACTTAATGTAAAAGGTTGAAATGATGGCTACACAGATAAATACAATAACTGCCAGAGCAGATCCTTCACCAAAGTTGGATTGCTTGAACATCGCTGTGTAGGCAAGTATGGAAATCGTTTCAGTTGAGTTCGCTGGCCCGCCACCCGTTAATACAAAAATTAAGTCAAACACACGAAAGGCATCCAGCGTACGGAATAAAAGAGCTACGAGGATACTTGATTTAATTAGCGGCAGTGTAATACTTGTAAATTGTTTCCACTTACTTGCTCCATCAATAGAAGCGGCTTCATATAAGGAATCAGGAATGGTTTGCAGTCCTGCCAGTAATAATAAAGCCATATAAGGCGTTGTTTTCCACACATCTGTTAAGATAACGGCAGACATCGCCCCGAATTGGGTGGTTAAGAGGACACTCATACTATCGATGATGTGCAGATCAGACAGGTACTTGGCCACGATCCCATTCTGCCCGTCATATAAGAACTTCCACATTAACGCCGACACGGCCGTCGGAATGGCCCACGGAATGAGGATGGAAGCACGGACAAGACCACGCCCAATGAAGGCTTTGTTAATTAATACAGCGATCGCCATACCGAGCACTAATTCAAAAGCAACAGAGACGACCGTGAACACACCGGTATTCAAAAGGGAGTGCCACATTCTTTTACTGGTTAAATCATTTTTATAGTGTTTAAGTCCAATAAAGTTAGGGGGAACGATACTCTCCATGGCCCCGTTTGCTAAACCTGTCAGCCGGTCTCCGTTAGCAAGCATGTCTTGATCCTGCAGTTCTTGCAGGTTTTGCTGCACAGAGGTAAAGGTTTTCTCGAAATTTTCTCCAAAAGACTTGTCTATTTTAGCAAAGGTTACATCGCTGCTCGGATTCTCATAATTCATAAGCGCATCATTTACTTTTTCATAATTATTTTTAACTTTGTCGTTTTTCTTCAGCTGGTTATCATAAGAGGAGATGTTTTCTTTAATTTCTTTTAATTGAGAAGCCGCTTCGGGTGGGGCATCGCTTAATTCTTTATCAATTCCTGTGATAAGAAAAGGAACATTATTTAAGTATTTTTCCAGGTCGATATTGTAACTCAAATGAACCCCGGATTTGGATGGAACAGATAATTTGTAATCAAATAAACTGAAGTAAAAAGACTGAATAACCGGCCAAATCGCAATGACCAGAATGAGGATCAGTGACGGAGCAACAAGAAAATATCCGAGCCGTCTTTCTTTTTTCTTTGTATCACTTAAGCCTTTCGCCATTAAATCTACCTCCTTATCCTTTTAAAAGGATAGGGCCTCCAAATCAATGGTGCGATCTGAAGGCCGATCCTTTTTTAATGACTATTGGTCCATTGCTTTTTTCAATTGTGTTTCCATCTTTTCTGCCGCTTCTTTAGGTGTTAAATCACCTGCGATAGCTTTAGAAAGATTAATTTGAAGAATTTCAGATACTTCTGGATAGTTCGGAGCTACCGGACGAGACACGGCACCTTCTAAAGCATTTTGGAATCCTTCTTCAGCAAAGAACGGGTTGGCATCTAGAACTTCTTTATCATCAAACAGGGAAGAGATCGTTGGTGCAAGACCGCCCTTGATGGCAGAAATTTTTTGTCCTTCAGGTCCAGTCATGAATTTCAAGAATTCCCAAGCTTCTTTCTTATGCTCAGAGTATTTGCTGATTGCAGTCATCCAGCCGCCTAAAGCAGCCGCAGAACCTTCATCGCCAGCAGGAAGCGGAGCTACACCGACTTTATCTACGATTTTAGATTGTTCTTCATCATTAGCCAGGTTCCATTGGTAAGGCCAGTTACGAATATAAGCGGATTGACCTTCAATGAAGGCAGTATGTGATTCAGTTTCAGTAAAGGTGTTCACGTTATCTGGTACAAAATCAGATTGAGCAACTTCAACTAGCTTCGAAATCCCTTGAATCGCATCATCACTATTGATGACAACCTTACCGTTTTCATCCAGAATCTGTCCTCCGTAGGAAGCAATGAATTCAACGGCGTTACATACAAGACCTTCATATTGCTTCGCTTGCATAAGGTAACCAAACTTAGTTCCCTCTTTGCCTTGAAGATTTTTTGCGGATTTTTCAAGTTCGTCCCACGTTTGAGGAACGTCGCCTTCATCTACAAGGTCGGTACGATAGAACAGCATACCGGCATCGATGAACTTAGGCATTGCCCACAGTTTACCGTTGAATGTAGCTGCAGAAACGGCACCTTGGTTGTAATCATCCATATTAATTCCATCTTGCTGAATAAAGCGGTCTAAGTCTGCAACATAACCAGCTTGTGCAAATTCAGCTGGCCAGACAACATCCAGATCCATAACGTCGATTTCGGAATCCTGTGCATTAAGTGCAGTGACGTAAGCATCGTGCTGCTGTCCTGTGTCAGACGGCATTTCACGGAATTCTACTTGGATATTCGGATGGGATTCATTGAACTGTTTAACAATTTCCTCAGTAGCTTTGGTAGAATCTTGCCCTCGGGCATAAACCAGTTTCACGACTTTATCAGAGGAAGAGGAATCACCTTCATCGCTCGAGCTGTCGTCAGAAGAGGAATCATTTCCTCCGCTGCACGCAGCTAGTACTAGAACAAAAATCAACATAATCGGCATAAGTAAGCGTTTTAAATTCATTTAAATACCTCCCGTTATACTTTTATTCCACAGCTCTTAGTGGGCTTCGTCCTGTAGATTCCCGTACGATGAGCTTTAATGGAAATTCATATCGTTCCTTTTGGGGATCTTGTTTGGATGCGATTTTTTCTACTAGAACTTTAATTGCCTGCTGGGCCATAAGCTGAATCGGCTGTTCTATTGTAGATATTTTTGGGTCCATGATTTTAGTCACCACTTGATTATCAAAGCCAATCACAGAAAGGTCTTTAGGAATGCGGACTCCATTTTCCTTGGCAGCGGTAATCAGTCCGGCAGCAACTTCATCCCCACCTGTAAATACGGCAGTCGGTGGTTCTTCCATCTGGTTTAATTCGTGGAAAACTCTCATCCCATCTTTAATGGAGTAAGCATCCAGAAAGGAGTACCTCTCTTCAAACTCAAGACCATACTCTTTAAGAGCTTTCTTAAATCCTAACTTTCTGTGCTGCGCCACCATACTCTTATGGCCGCCGCTGCAATAAGCAATTCGGCGATGGCCTTCTTCCAGCAAATGCTTGGTCGCAATGTAGCCTCCATGGATTTGGTCTAGCTTTACAATAGGTATGTTTGCATCTTCTTCAAATTCGTTACACATAATTAACGGTCCGTAAGTTAAGTATTCAGAAATGGTTTCCCATTCATTTTCGAGGGAAGCCAGAATCATTCCATCCACTTGTTTCATTTTCAGCAATTCCAAGTGTCCAAGTTCTGTTTCCTTGGAATACATCGTTTGACAGATAAGCAGCTGATAGCCTTGTTCTGTGGCGGCGACTTCCATGGACTCAATAAGCTGGCCAAAAAAAGGATTCATTAATCGAGGGACGATCACAGCAATCATTTGTGTTTTCTTATTTCTAAGACTTCGTGCTGAGGAATTCGGAACGTACCCGAGGGTCTTCATTGCCTGATACACCTTCTGTTTCTTCTCTTGCGAAACATGGGGATAATGATTAATTACTCGGGAAACAGTTGACTTTGATAGACCTGCCAATTCGGCTACATCGTTGATTGTGACCACTACCAGACCTCCTTTCTTCTGAAAATTGAAATTATTGAAACCGATTTCAAAAAATCTTAAAAAAATGTCAATAAATACGAAGTTCAGTAAAAGTAATTCAAATGAAACCGTTTTCAATAACTTGTCTAAATTATATTGTATATACAAATAAATTACAACAAGATTTTCAAAAAATTTCTTCCATTTACAGTTGTTTTGGGAAATTGATGAAGAAGCAAAATGTCAGACAAACGCGAAATGAAGGGAGTTAGAGCGGTGGAAACAATAAGAAGTTATTTTTTATTTTTTCTGAAATTTTACAAAATAATGACGAAAAAAGGTCTCTTAAGATTCAAGAGGGGATGAATCATTTACTAATAAATTACACACTTCTGTCACATAAACGTTTTTTTATAAATTGAAATAGAAGTGGTACAATAGGAGGAGAGAGAAAAAATAATCACAGAGAGATGAGGGAGATTAAAATGCAGGCCAGACTAAAGGAATTACAAGACCGCGTCCCAGAACGTCATAAGGATTTAGCAAAGTATACAGAACATGTCTTTGCTGCCGTAGATAAGCTGGTGGAAGAACATCGCAGAGTGACTGCTATCAATGCTGCAGCAGGTATTAAACCAGATGGTGAAGAAGAACGTAATTTCTACAGACACATGAAACAGCTAAAACAAGTTATGCTCGTGGAACTGGAAAAAACAGTGGAAGATATAGAGCATAAAGGCTATAAGAATTGGGAAAAGAATTATGATGACGGTGTAGACCACTAGGAAGAGAACCCCTGCCCAGTAAGGACAGGGTTACTTTTATGTTATGGACCTTTTAAATTTTATCGATCGTTTCCAATTCCTCATTTTTAACTCCAAATGACCGAATTCTCCCGTATTATCCTTCATTAATTCAACCGGTTGGTGTTACGCAGCCCATACGATAACCACCTGAGAAAGATTATGAAGTTGGTTTATTACTGAAATTAGCTCTGTAGTCCGTGAGTTTTTTTCTAAACATGATCATATCCAGAGCTCTAATTCCATTTTCAATGATCGGCTGAGGGTACCTTAGGAAATAATCATGAACAATATGGCTGAATCGAAAACCAGCCTTCTGATAAAAGACAATATTGGAAATGCTTGAATTAGCTGTTCCTACAATGATCTCTTTTTTACTCTGTTGTTTGAAGTATTCGAATGCTTGCTTGATCACCATTTTTCCAAACCCTTGATTTCTAAAAGAAGAGATTAGGGCGATATTTTTAATTTCAACAATTTCATTTGGGTGGAAGGTAAACAAGCAAATACCAATCGTACGATTGCCGTAAGTAATGGCATAGAGCTCTCCTGAATTCATATACTCCCGGACTATTTCTTTACTTTCATCTGCTAGTAACAGCAGATCCACATAGTTTTCTCGGTCTTCTACAATCTCTAAGCGCAGTTTGTTTGGACTCTTCATCTCGCTTATTTGCCCCTTTATTAGTGAAAACTCTTTTTGGATTATTTCGAATTGACGTAAGATAAGATAATTTTACCATTTTTGAAGGTAGAACAGAAGATCTATACATCTGTGACGAAGGAGGATCCAACCTGTCAATAAAATAAGCAGGTCGGGTTATGCTATGAATAATTAGAAGAGCGCATCAGCTTTTCTCTGCTCAGGGAAACGGCTGTTATCCTTTGCATGTGATTATGGTAACATAGAGGAAGATGAATGATTTCTGAAATGTTCCGCATTTTAGAAAAAGGAGTAGTGAAAAATAAATGAATCAACAAGAGAAAATGCACGACATCATTGGGGTGGGGGTTGGGCCGTTTAACCTTTCACTAGCGGCTTTACTTGATGAGATTGACGAAGTGGACAGTCTTTTCTTTGAACAGAATGACAAGTTTGACTGGCACCCGGGCATGCTGATCGAAGGGACGAAAATGCAAGTCCCATTCATTGCTGATTTAGTAACAATGGCTGATCCTACCAACAAGTACAGCTTCCTCAATTATATTAGTAAAAATGAACGTATGTACCAGTTCTATTTTCTGCAGCGGCTGGACATTCCGAGACGGGAATACAATGATTACTGCCAGTGGGCTGCTCATCAGCTGCCAAGCTGTCAATTTAGTCATAGAGTCATTGATGTCCAACATATAAAGGATAACGAGGAGTATTTTAATGTTGCCGTCCTTAACCTGAAGACGGATGAAACCAATGTGTTTAAGACACGGAACCTGATTATGGGAACGGGCAGTGTACCGGTCATGCCAAAATCTTTTAAAGGGCTTCCGGATGAGGACGTATTTCATACAGCGGACTTTTTATCCTATCAGGATGGCTGTCGTAACGCCAAGTCTGTCACAGTAGTGGGCTCTGGTCAGAGTGCAGCAGAAACCTTTAGGGAACTCCTGAAAGAGCAGCGGGATTGTGGTTTCAGACTGGATTGGATTACGCGCTCGCCTGGATTTGCTTCCATGGAAGAATCGAAATTGAGTCTGGAACACTTTTCACCTGATTACGTCAATTATTTTTATCAGCTTCCTCAAGAGAAAAAGGATGAAATTTTTGCTACTCAAGGTTTGTATTATAAAGGAATAAGCAATCACACCATTAATGATATTTATAATTTGTTATACGAATATTCCGTTGGTCAGGAGGAACTTGATGCAGGACTTCAGGTATTAAGTGAAGTCAAAGACATCCAGCCTAAAGCCGACGGATCCGGGTACGAACTTACCTGCTTTCATTGGCAGAAAAAAGAAGAATTTAAGCATGAAAGTGACAAAGTGATTGTTGCTACCGGGTATAAGCCCTATGTACCGGATTTTGTTCATCAACTAGAGGATTTTATCGAATGGGATGAAGAAGGCCGTTATAAGGTGGAAGAAGATTACCGGTTAAAAAAGAAGCAGCCTGCATCTAACGAAATTTATGTGCATAGTGGAATTTCGCATACGCATGGAGTGGGTTCTACTAATCTTGGGTTGTCAGTTCACCGGAATAAAGTCATTATTAATCATCTTTTAGGCAGAGAAGTATATCCGCTGCCTAAGAAAAGCATTTTTCAATCATTTACGGTTTAAGGCGAAGATTCAGTGAGGGGTTAACCTTGCTGGATCTTTTTTTGATGGCAATGGCAGTAAGTCTGAAATATCAGGTTCTTACAAGGGACTTCATTAGATATGCCGATTGTTATAGAAGAACTCCCCATTCCCCGTTACCTGGGGGAAGTTTGGGAATATACAATATATTATATTACCTCGAAATCAAGTCTTCTAGAAGAGTGCAGGATTGCAGAAGACTCGATTTCGAGACTTTATTGCGTGGTTAAAGTCCTGCGGGGGACGATTCGCTTTCCGCGGGCATGCGCTGAGCCTCCTCAGACTTCGTCTTCCGGGGTCTCACCTGTCATGCGTCTCCCGCAGGAGTCTTCTCGTCCCCCTCCGGACTTTGCCTCATGATTCTCTCGAAATCATTCCAAGTCACCACCTAATAATGAGTGGGAAATTTAAAAGATTTCTTTGTTTCTTATTTTAGTCTTATGCTTTTGATATTTTCGTTCTCTCCATAAGCGTAAAGAGGTCGGGGAAATGGGGAGACTCCTATGGGA
>NZ_JAUTWQ010000020.1:0-91409 GCF_046719735.1 Halobacillus rhizosphaerae | reverse complement strand
TTTTTTATAAGTGTCCATTATTCGGGTTATAGTTCAGTTTTCCGGGATGTTTTAATTATGTTAGTCTTCTTTTTTCTCTACGTAAACTTGATGTGGATAAGGGATCTCAATGCCTGCTTGATCCAAGGCTTCTTTCATTGCCTTTCTAAGATCGCGTTCAACACCAAATTGCTCCATATTCTCCGTTTTCCCAAGGACGCGGATTACGACGTCGGAGGAACCCAGGCTTTGCACACCAAGAACACTTGGTCCTTCTTTGAAACGCGGATCTGTCGAGAACTCATCTGCTACTTCTTTTAATACATCCATTGCTGCATCGATGTTCTCATCATAGCCAATGCCAATATCTACAAGGGCACGCATGTTGCCGCGAGAATGGTTAGCAACTCCCTCGATATTTCGGTTAGGAACAAAATTTAAGGTTCCATCAAAACCGCGGATCTTGGTTGTTCGAATGCCTACCTCTTCGACTATGCCATCATAGCCCCCGGCAGTAACGTAATCGGAAACTTCTACTTGTCGTTCCAGCAAAAGGAAAAAACCCGTTACTACATCCGACACAAGGCCCTGTGCCCCAAACCCAATCGCTAATCCAACGATACCAGCCCCTGCAAGCAGCGGACCGATATTAATGCCTACCGCACCTAACAGCATGATAATCAGAATAAAGAGTAACGTATAAGAGAAAATACTAATAGATAATTTCTCCAGGGTTTGGCTTCTTCCTTCAGATAACTTCCTTTGAGAACTCATACGTTCAATCGCAACTTGAATGGCTTTTTTTCCAATTGGACTGATAATAGCAAATGCAATGAGTAAAACTACAATCTGTCCTCCAACTGTAATGACCCAATCCAACAAGACAGACGGGTTAAATTTAAATCCTTCTTCAACTAGATTCATAATAGACTCCTTTCAGCTTTCAATGGTACTCTGTTTAGAATATCGGAAACCTGTCTGACATTTCAACGGATAGCTGTCGTTTTATCGAAGAATTTGACGCTGGATAGGCTGAAGCATGTGCAGATGTTTTTACTTTCCTGCATTTATATTGTTTAATGAGAAACAGAGTAACCCATACTAGAGAATAGAAGTGGGTATTGAAACTGATTATGCCAGTTTAAATTGATTATCACCTTACATTGACTACAAATATATCTATCGTTATACTAAAGATTGTGTGTAAGACGTAGTTAAAGTAAGAAACTGAAAATATTTTTGGAGGGATTTACAGTGGCAGAACGCATGGTAGCTAAACAAGCACCCCGCTTTGAAATGGATGCGGTGCTTCCAAACAAAGAATTTGGAAAAGTATCTCTAGAAGAAAATATGAAAAATGATAAATGGACGGTTCTATTTTTCTATCCAATGGACTTTACATTTGTCTGCCCAACAGAAATAACCGCTTTATCTGACCGTTTTGATGAATTTGAAGATCTTGATGCAGAAATTGTGGGAGTTTCTACAGATACGATCCACACTCACTTGGCATGGATTAACACTGCTCGTGAGGACAATGGTCTTGGGGATCTTCAATATTCTCTAGCTGCCGATACTAATCATCAGGTAGCTAAAGATTATGGAGTGCTGATCGAAGAAGAAGGGGTAGCACTTCGTGGACTGTTTATCGTAAGCCCTGAAGGTGAACTACAGTACCAAGTAGTGAACCATAACAATATCGGCCGTGATGTAGATGAAACACTTCGCGTATTGCAAGCACTGCAAACAGGCGGCCTTTGCCCGGCAAACTGGAAGCCAGGTCAAGAAACTCTATAGTTTTGTTTGAAGGATAGTATAGTGATAGGAAAGGGGTCTAACAAGAGGTTAGACCCTTTTTTCCCTCATTAATGTGGTTATAACTTAAAGGAGGAAGGTTCTATGCGTTTAAGACAGCCTATGCCTGAATTACCAGAGGCAACCGAATGGTTAAACAGTGAAGCTTTAACGAAAGATGATTTAACAGGAAACAAACCCACTCTTATTCACTTCTGGTCAGTCAGCTGTGGACTTTGCAAAGAAGCTATGCCCAACGTTAATGAATTTCGTGATGAATATGAGAAAGATTTAAACGTAGTTGCCGTTCATATGCCTCGTTCTGAAAAGGACTTGGATCTTGAGAAAATCAAAGAAGTTGCTGAAGAACATGGGATCACTCAGCCCATTTATGTTGATAATCAGCATGCTTTAACAGATGCATTCGAAAATCAATATGTACCAGCTTATTACGTGTTCGATGAAGAAGGGAATCTCCGCCATTTCCAAGCAGGCGGAGGCGGAATGAAAATGCTCCGTAAACGTGTGGACCGTGTGCTGGGAGTAAATCAAAAGTAGATCCCAAGCGGCTGATAAAAAGAATTATAGTCAACAGAAAGCCCGAACCATTACGTTGGTTCGGGCTTTCTGTGTGTGCAGCTTACCGCAGAGAGAGACTTCCGCACAACCACTCGTGTGCTTGCTAACCTGTATTTTTGACTTTTTTCTTGATGGAACCAGTAATAAATGGAAGGATTTTTGGATAAGTATAAAACTATCTTGTCGTGTCCTTTATCTGTTTTTACCTGGTAAAACTACCATAGATTTCAAAGGAAATGGTAAAGATTGGTCCCGGTTTCTATAAGGTTGTATCAGCGTCCTTATATCTTTTCATTAGTGTAGCAAAAATATTTAAAAAATTAGCGCAAATAGGTGGAAATTTATTTCGATACCCGATATATTAGTAATTACGTTAAAAAAAACGAGAAGGAGGGAGAAGTTTGAATACTCTAAAAAAACTTAAGGAGTTTTACTGGCCGTTTAGGAGCTATTTCTTTTGGTCTTTATTTGCTCTTCTATTTGTTACTGCCATTACTCTAGTTTATCCTATGGTCCTTAAAGTTACGATTGATGAAGTGGTTATGCAGGAGAAGTATAATTTAATCCCATATATAGGAGCCATATTTATTGGTTTAATGATTATTAAGGGATTCGCCACTTATTTTCATCAGTACTTAGGAGATTTGTTTGGGATCCGTTCTGTTTATAGTTTACGAGATGAATTGTACAAGAAACTGCAAAGACTTGCTTTTAAATATTACGATAATGCAAAAACAGGAGATTTAATGTCACGACTTACAGCAGACGTAGAGGCCTTTCGTTTCTTCCTCTCCGTAGGCTTCTCCGAGCTGATCCGAATTGTACTTCTTATCCTTCTCAGCTTGAGCATTATGTTTTATTATTCTGTCCCCCTTGCGATTGTAACTATGATTGCTATGCCATTTCTGGCCTTAGTCGTTTATAAATTCGATCGTCAGGTACACCCTGCCTTTAGACGAATTCGTAAATCATTTGGTAAATTGAATACACGTGTACAGGAAAATATCAGTGGAATGAATACTGTGAAATCGCTTTCAAGAGAAAACTTTGAAATAGGACGTTTTTTAAACCGCAGTGACCACTATCGTCAACGCTACATTGAAACGTCAAATCTTTGGTCCAAATTTTTTCCGCTTATGGAGTTTATCGGTAACATTTGTGTAGTGGCCTTACTTGCCTATGGAGGTTATTTGGTTATTAATGGTTCTCTTACATTAGGTGAGCTTGTCGCATTCTTTAGTCTCGTATGGTACATTCTCGGACCATTGATGAACCTTGGCTTTGTTGTTAATCTATTTTCTCAATCAAAAGCTTCTGGCGAGCGATTGTTAGAGATATTGGAAGCTAAAGAAGATGTTCAGGAAAAAGAGGGAGCGATCGTGAAGGATCGGCTGAATGGTCACGTCACCTTTGAGGATGTCACATTAACTTATACGGAGGATGACGATTCCGCTTTGAAACAGATCAGCTTTGATGCGCCTCCGGGTAAAACGATTGGCTTAATCGGAGCTACCGGATCAGGTAAAACGAGTATAACTCAATTAATTACGCGCTTCTATGAGCCGGAACAGGGAAATGTACGGATTGATGGAAAACCTGTTCAGGATTATGGCTTAAAAACTTTAAGAAAGAATATAGGTTTCGTGCTACAGGAATCTTTCTTGTTTTCCACGTCCATTAAGGAAAATATTTCGTATGGTAATCCTGATGCGACATTGGAGGATGTAATAGCGGCTGCCAAGCGTGCTCAGGCCCATGAGTTTATTTTGGATATGCCTGAAGGATATGACACGCTGCTTGGTGAAAGAGGAATGGGACTATCAGGCGGGCAGAAACAAAGAATTGCGATTGCTAGAGCCATTCTCATTGATCCAGCGATTCTTGTGCTTGATGATGCGACCTCTGCTGTGGACATGGAAACAGAATTTAGTATTCAAAAAGCCCTTCAAGAAGTCATGAAGGGTCGAACTACTTTTATTATTGCTCACCGTATTTCTTCTCTTAAGCATGCGGATGAGATTCTTGTGCTTGAAGATGGTCTTGTGAAGGAACGCGGTGTCCATGATGAGCTCCTTGTTAACGGAGGACCTTATCAGCGTATTTACGATATTCAATATCAGGATAAAGAGAAAATTATGAATACCTCACATATTTCCTAAGAAGGAGGGATAAGGAATGGCTCGAAAACCAAAGCACAAGCCAGAAACGAATAAACATTTAAACAGGTTTAAATATACCCAGGATCAAGCTGTTGAAAAGCCGTTTAACTGGTCGCAGATGTTAAGACTGTTTACGTATCTCAAGCCCTATACAAAGAAGCTTATGCCAATTGCCATTATTGCCATGCTGGTCTCAACTATAGTCCGATTAGTGGTCCCAATTCTAATTGGTAAAGTTGCAATTGATGGAGCAATTGCTCATCAAGATACTAGTTTGCTTATAAAGCTTGTTATCGGAATTTCAGTTCTATATTTGCTAAGTTATATCGGCAATGTACTGAGAATTAAATATGTAAATATTTTAGGTCAGAATGTAATCTATGATTTAAGAAAGCACTTATTTTCACATGTACAGCGCCTTTCTCACAAATTCTTTGACTCTCGTTCAGCAGGATCGATTCTAGTAAGAATCATGAATGATATCAATTCCCTGCAGGAGTTATTTACGAATGGGATTATTAATCTTCTTATGGACGTTGTGATGCTTACAGGAATCATCGTTATCCTGCTCGCGTTAAGTCCTAAGCTTGCCCTGGCGATCTTAATCATTATGCCTCTTATGTTTTACATTTCGACTAAACTGCGCAGAAACATTCGCAGATCCTGGCAGCAAGTTCGTATTCAGCAATCTAGAATTAATTCCCATTTAAATGAAAGTATACAAGGGATCCGCATTACTCAATCATTCTCTCAAGAGCGTGAAAACACGGAGTATTTTGATGGGGTAAATACAGATAACTTTCAATCCTGGAGAAATGCTACTAAGAAGAGCGCCTTATTCCGGCCATTTGTAGAAATGTGCAATGCGATAGGAACAGTCATTTTGATTGCTTATGGGGCTTACCTTATTCTTCAAGGAGATATCGAAGTAGGCACATTTGTATCCTTTGCTTTCTTTCTGGGGATGTTCTGGGAGCCAATATCCCGGTTAGGACAGATGTACAATCAACTGCTCATGGCGATGGCTTCGTCAGAACGTATTTTTGAGTTTCTGGATGAACGCCCTAATGTAGAAGAAAAGAAAGACGCACGTGAAATCGTGGACATGAATGGTCATATCGAGTTCGATCATGTCCAGTTTGCCTACGACGATAAGCGTGTGGCTCTGCATGACATATCTTTGGAAATGAAGCAGGGACAGACTGTAGCTCTAGTGGGGCACACGGGTTCAGGAAAATCTACGGTTGCAAACTTAATCAGCCGCTTTTATGATCCAACGAAAGGTGCGGTGAAGATCGATGGGATTGATTTGCGAGATGCTGCCATTGACAGTGTCAGACAGCAAATCAGCGTTGTTTTACAAGATACCTTCATTTTCTCGGGGACGATTCTTGAGAATATTCGCTTTGGACGGCCGGATGCATCTGATGAAGAAGTGAAGGAGGCTGCTAAAGTCGTTGGTGCTGATGATTTTATTCATCGGTTAAAAGATAGTTATGAGACAGAAGTAGAAGAACGAGGGAATATTCTGTCTGCCGGCGAAAGGCAGTTGTTGTCGTTTGCCCGGGCACTGCTTGCTAATCCAAAAATATTAATCCTGGATGAAGCAACCGCAAGTATAGACACCGAAACCGAAGTTAGAATCCAGAAAGCCCTAGGGAAGCTGCTTAAAGGCAGAACCGCTATCATTATTGCTCACCGTTTATCTACAATTCGAGAAGCGGATAACATTATCGTCCTTCAACAAGGTGAAATTCTTGAACAAGGCTCTCATGATGAGTTGATGGATCAAAAAGGAGAGTATTTCGATTTAGTAAAAGCTCAGTTCCAAATGCTGGATGCCATGTAATTTCGCAACCCCCTGCAGATACTTCTGCAGGGGGTTTTTGTGTGAGTGGGGAGACGAACGGGTAAGGAATATTAAATAGAATTGGGGTACGGGAAAAGAGGCTTGAATGAACTGATAACAATAGATGAAAAAGGACATTGTGAAGTATGTCACAAAATCGTCATTCCTGAGATATGTATGAAGCGGTTCCATGATTTATACTGTAATTACAGTATTCTTGCCTGAAATTCTTTAGGTTAATTAGGGGGAAATCATATGTTTGGATTGGATAGCGTAGTTCTCAGCCGGATGCTTACGTCGTTAACTCTGGCATTCCATATCATATTTGCCACAATAGGCGTAGGAGTACCGGTCATGGTATCAATCGCCGAATTTATTGGAATTAAGAAAAAGGATCCACACTATACATTACTTGCTCGCAGGTGGACGAGAGGCTTTACTATTACCGTCGCGGTCGGTGTCGTGACAGGGACGGCAATAGGATTACAGCTTTCTTTATTATGGCCGAGTTTTATGCAAATTGCTGGAAATGTTATTAGTCTTCCATTGTTTATGGAGACTTTCGCTTTTTTCTTTGAAGCGATTTTCCTTGGTGCCTATTTATATACATGGGACCGATTTAAAAACCCTATATACCACTGGTTACTATCCATCCCTGTTATTATTGGATCGACGATGTCTGCCTTTTTCATTACGACTGTGAATGCTTTTATGAACACACCTCAAGGATTCGAGTTAGAAGGGCGAACCATCACTGCGATCAAGCCCTTAGAGGCAATGTTTAATCCAGCTACACCCACTAAAGTGTTTCATGTGATTACATCATCATATATGACCTCTGCGGCAGTCTTAGCGGGAATTACAGCTGTGATTATCTTATTTAGAAAAGGATCACTTTACCACAAGAAAGCGCTCAAATTAACGGTTATCGCATCCCTCTTTTTTGCTTTACTGACTGCTTTTGCTGGGGACTTATCGGCGAAGTTCTTAGCCGACCATCAGCCAGAGAAACTTGCAGCAGGGGAATGGCACTTTGAAAGTGAAAAAGGAGCGGACTTGATTGTCTTTGGCACGTTAAATGAAAATAAAGAAGTGGAACATGCGATCAGGATACCGAAAGCGTTAAGTTTTCTTGCTCATGAAGACTTCAATGCGGAAGTTACAGGACTGGACGAAACTCCTAAAGATGAACAGCCGCCGCTTTGGATCCATTACATGTTTGACTTAATGGTTTCCATAGGGTTTTATGTACTCGGAATCTCATTCTTGTACTTTCTCATGTTAAAAATTAAAAAGTTTAATGAACATAATAAATGGTTATTATGGGGCATTGTTTTAACAGGTCCCTTGTCCATGCTAGCTATTGAATTTGGCTGGATATTTGCCGAGGTAGGAAGGCAGCCATGGATATTGAGAGGATATATGAAAGTAGCGGAGGGAGCAACCACTTCATCTCATGTAGACTTAATGTTCCTTCTATTCATAGCTGTATATGCCGTTCTCGCCGGCGGATGTATTTCTGTTTTAAGGAAAATGTTTAAAAATAATCCGGCCGAGCTAGAATTGGAACACCGCTATCCTCAAGTTGCTGCAACGAAGGAGGATGAATAACAATGGGATATGAACACATAGGAATCACCGTGTTGTGGATCTTTCTCTATGGGTATTTGATCGTTGCCTCAATTGACTTCGGGGCAGGTTTCTTTGCCTTCTATGCGCGAATTACCAACAATCATCATATTATTAATCAATTAATATCGAGATATTTATCTCCTGTTTGGGAAGTGACTAATGTCTTCTTTGTTTTCTTTTTTGTAGGTTTAGTGGGATTTTTTCCGGACATGGCTTATTACTTCGGTCAGTCCCTGTTGATTCCTGGAAGCATCGCGATTGTGCTTATAGCCATCCGCGGTTCCTTTTACGCCTTCGAAAACTATGGATCGAAGGAAAACCGATTTTACATGTTTTTATATGGGGCTACGGGATTGTTGATACCTGCTGCCTTATCTACTGCGCTTACTATTTCCGAAGGTGGCTTTATAGAGGAGACCGCGAACGGTGTTCATTTAGTCTATAGTGAACTGCTCTCTAGTCCCTATTCCTGGAGCGTAGTGTTCTTAGCTATAGTATCTGTGCTGTATATTAGCTCCATGTTCTTAACTTATTATGCGCATCGAGCAAATGATCAACCTGCCCTGGCATTAGTGAGGAAATATGCCTTGTTTTGGAGTTCTCCTACCATTATTGCCAGTTTAACTACATTTATAGCCCTAAGTCAGCAGAACCCTGACCATTACCAAAAGGCCGTCCAGTTGTGGTGGGTATTTGGGATCTCTGTAGCTTTCTTTATGGCAGCTGTACTTCTTGTTTATTGGGGGAAATATTACGGCTGGGCTTTTATCGCAGTTATGTTTCAATTTATATTCGCCTTCTTCGGGTATGGCGTCTCACATTTACCGTATCTTCTTCACCCTCAGGTGACTATTTCAAGTGGAGTGACAAATCCGACTATGGGAGCTACGCTCGTTACTGTATTTATAGCTGGCTTATTCCTGTTGATTCCATCTCTAGTCTTGTTAATGAGAATGTTTCTATTTGATGCTGATTATATCAAAGGCAGAAAATAATGGTCATTCATTCTACGGTTTTAGGTTTAATATAGATGGAGATATGATAAAATAGCATTAGATTTTCGATGAAAAGATGGAGGAAATGTGATGAAAAAGGAATTTGCCGTAATTGGACTCGGCCGGTTTGGCGGGAGCATTTGCAGAGAGTTAGCTAGAGAGGGGATGGAAGTACTTGCCCTCGATCTTGATGAAGATAAAGTGAATGAATATAAAGAAATTGCAGCCCATGCTGTGATCGCTGATTCAACAGATGAAAATGTTCTGAGAGAACTGGGGTTAAGAAATATCGATCATGTGATTGTGGCAATAGGCGACAATATTCAATCGAGTATCTTAACAACGCTTATGCTTAAGGAACTAGGAATTAAAACCATTACCGTGAAGGCACAGAATGACTATCACGAAAAAGTATTAACTAAAATTGGTGCAGACCATGTAGTGCATCCAGAGCGTGATATGGGTAAACGAATCGCGCACAATATAATTTCCAACAATATCTTAGATTATATCGAACTTTCAGATGATCATAGTGTGGTCGAGGTAAAGGCAGGCTCGAAAATGAGCGGTCAAACTCTTGTAGATTTAGATATCCGTGCCCACTACGGCTGTAACGTAGTAGCCATTAAGAGAGATAAAGATGTGATTGTATCTCCTATGGCTACGGAAGAAATCCGCGAGAGTGATGTATTAATAGTAATCGGGGCAGATAAAGACATCAGCCGGTTCGAGAAAAACCTTGTGGTTGAAGATTAACCTCCATCATTCCTCCTACTTTTTAAAGTAGGGGGTTTTTTACGGTTTACTAGGGTAAAAATAAGGAAATAAAGAAGTCTATAGACCAAAATAATATACTCTTATTTCTGAAAGGATGAGCAGTAATGTTTGAACAAAGAACCGGAGAATTTCTAACCCAGCAATTAATTGATTGGGGAGTTAATCATATTTATGGTTTACCTGGAGATTCCATTAATGAATTTATTGAGGATTTACGAACCAGGCAGGATGAAATGAAGTTTATCCAAGTACGGCATGAAGAAACCGGAGCTTTGGCAGCAGCCGCGTACGGTAAATTGACAGGCAAGCTGGGAGTTTGTTTATCCATTGCAGGGCCAGGAGCCATTCATTTATTAAATGGACTCTATGATGCTCGGGAAGACCATGCGCCTGTCCTGGCTATTGTCGGGCAAGTGCGCAGTGAAGAAGTAGGCACAGATGCCTTTCAGGAGATTAATTTAGAGCGTATGTTTGATGATGTAGCGGTTTTCAACAAACGGGTAGAAACTGAAGCTCAGCTTCCCGATATACTTAATCAGGCAATTCGTGAAGCCTATGCTAACAAAGGCGTGTCTGTACTGGTCGTACCTGATGATCTATTCGCGAAAAAACAGAAACAGCAAACACGCCTTACGGCTAATTCCTATTATAAACCGTCTATGATGCCTGCGGATGCTCAGTTGAACGAGGCACGACAATTAATTGAGAATGCAGAAAAACCAGTGATCCTTGCAGGGAAAGGAACTGTGGATGCTCGAAATGAACTGCTGGCTTTTGCTGAAAAAATGGGAGCCCCTATTGTACTTAGCCTTCTGGCTAAAGGTGTAATACCCGACCACCATCCTTACTGTCTCGGACAGCATGGACAGATTGGTACTAAACCGGCTTATCATGCTATCAAAGAATCTGACCTCATCTTACTCGTTGGAACCCAGTTTCCTTATCGAGACTTTTTACCCGATAATGTAAAGGCCATTCAAATTGATAACAAGCCAGAGAATCTTGGAAGATACTATCCGATAACTGTCGGCTTACCAGGAGACGCCAAAGAGACCATGACTGCTTTAACGAAGCTTCTTTCTCCGGCTGTATCTAAAGATTTTCTAGAAAAATGCCAGGAGAATATGAACCAATGGTGGATTTCTTTACAAAAAGAAAAGCGCGAAAAGAAATCTCCGCTTCATGCTCCTCAAGTGATGTATCAGCTTGAACAGATGTTGGAGCCTAATGCGATCGTTTCCGCCGATGTTGGGAATGTAACCGTTTGGGTTACTCGCTTTCTGCCTTTTGTTGACCAGCGATTAGTAATATCAGGGTCATTAGCTACTATGGGCAGCGGACTACCTGGTGCGATTGCCGCACAATTTGCGTACCCCGACAAGCAAGTCATTGGTATATGCGGCGATGGTGGATTCTCTATGGTTATGCATGATTTTGTAACCGCAGTAAAATATAACCTTCCTATTAAAATGATCGTGCTGAACAATAGTAAAATTGGGATGATTAAATTTGAGCAAGAGCAAATGGGACACTTAAATTATGAAACAGACCTTGGAGAAGTGGACTTTGCTAAATTTGCAGAATCATGTGGAGGAGAAGGTTACCGAATTGAAGGACCAGAGGAGTTAGAGACTAAAATGAAGCAGGCTTTTGTATCAGATAAACCTGTATTGATCGATGTTGTCATGGAAGATCAAGCTCCGTTGCCTGGTCATATTGGATATCAGTCAGCGGTTAATTATTCCAGCTATATCATTAAAAATTTCTTTGAAACAGGTTCAATGGATTTACCGGACATGAAGAAAGCAATTAAAAGACTTAAGTAAAAGAAAAAACCCCGCCGCGGCGGGGTTTTTTTATAATCATACTTCCATAATAATTGGAAGTATCATTGGACGTCTTTTCGTCTTTTCGAATAAGAATGGCGCAATTGTATCAGTGATTTCATTTTTAATTTCCGACCACTGAGTCGTTCTGCGTTCCATTACTTTATCAACATGGGATCTAACAAGTTTCTGGGCTTCTTTAATAAGGTCTTCAGATTCTCTCATGTAAACAAAGCCTCTAGAGATAATATCTGGACCGGAAGCAATCTTGAATTCCTTCATGTTGATGCTGACTACGACAATGACGAGACCTTCTTCTGAAAGAATTCTACGATCTCTTAGTACGATGTTTCCAATGTCGCCAATTCCACTGCCGTCTACATAGACAGAACCAGATGGAATTTTCCCGGCAACCATGGCCTCATCTTTACCTAGTGCCAGTACGTCGCCATTATCCATAACAAAACAGTTCCCAGGATCTATATCACAATCCTGACTTAAATTAGCATGTTCTTTCAGCATTCTGTACTCACCGTGGATGGGCATGAAGAACTTCGGCTGAATCAAACGAAGCATCAGTTTCATTTCTTCCTGGCTTCCATGCCCGGAAGTATGGATATCGTTTAATGGACCGTGGATGACATCTGCTCCTGCACGGTACAATTTATTAATTGTGCGGCTCACACTGATTGTGTTACCAGGGATTGGGGAAGAAGAAAACACAACAGTGTCGCCAGGCATAATTTGAATTTGTCGGTGCGTACCATTGGCTATCCGGGATAGAGCAGCCATAGGTTCACCTTGAGAACCCGTGCATAAGATCACAACTTCATGGGCAGGAAGTCGATTAATTTGCTGGGCGTCAATAAATGTGTCTTTAGGGGCGCGTATATATCCAAGCTCTTGTCCGATAGTCATGGAAGCTTCCATACTACGTCCAAATACTGCCACTTTGCGGTTATTCCTTACAGCTGCTTCAACGACTTGCTGTAAACGGTGAATATTTGAAGCAAAGGTGGCAAATATTAAACGGCCATTAACACGGGTGAAGATATCTTGGATACTTTGTCCAACCACTCGTTCAGACTTAGTAAAACCAGGGACTTCACTGTTCGTACTATCTGATAAGAGAGCAAGCACGCCCTCTTTACCAATCTCAGCCATTTTAGCAATATTGGCAGGCTCTCCGACAGGGGTGAAATCAAATTTAAAGTCCCCTGTATGCACAATATTACCTGGTGGGGTCTTAACCACAATCCCGTAAGAATCGGGGATACTATGAGTGGTTCGGAAGAAGGATACTGACGTTTTACGAAATTTAATCACGTCATCTTCTCCAATAATATGCATTTTGGTATTACGCAGTAAACCGTGTTCATCTAGTTTGTTGCGCAGAAGACCTGCGGCCAGTTTACCAGCATAGATCGGGATATTTATCTCGCGTAATAGATAAGGAATACCGCCAATGTGGTCTTCGTGACCGTGGGTAATGAATAAACCTTTAATCTTATCCTGATTTTGAACTAAATAGGTATAATCCGGTATAACGTAGTCTATTCCTAAAAGTTCGTCTTCAGGGAATTTGATACCTGCATCGATGAGGATGATTTCGTCCTGAAATTGAACGCCGTATGTGTTTTTACCAATTTCTCCTAGTCCGCCAAGAGCGAACACAGCAGTCTGGTCATTTTTTACAAACTTCATCCGTTACACGTTCTCCAGTGAAAAATCTTCAGATTGCTGTTCATAAGCCAAGTGATCCTCATCTAACACCTGGATATACTCAATATTAAATCCTTTGTCGGCCAGTTTTTCGCGTACGTTTCTCTCTGTTTCCGCTTCTACGTACATGGCCTCTGTACGTTCGCGAACAGGAACCTCTTTAGCGAGTTCCTGATACAATACTTTAAAAATCATTACTCTATCTCTCCTAACTAGATATAATTTCCACATTCTTGTCCTGTCAATAATAATAGCACGTTTAATTACCGGATGGTAATGATATAAGTGGTTGAAGCTGCCATTTTACCAGCAAGCTGAATATATTACGCGTAAGTTTTTCGTTCCATTAATTTTTTCCAACGTTTCCTGAGCTTTCTTCGCAGACGCTTCATCATGGGGCACCCATCTCCTTTCAACGATGAAGAAAACTACAAAAACGTTAAACCGCCCAATCCCTGTTACTCTTAGTATAATACGGTTTGGAAAAGAATGAAACATTTACATTACAGAATTTATGTTTTTATCCTTTGTTGTTCTTCTCAAACCTATCCACTCGTGCTAAAGTATAGCCAATTGCATCAATCTTTAAATCAAAAATAAAAGTTTCACCATCGTTTTAAATAGTTAGGCAACCGAAGAAAATGGAGGAAAATGTATATGAATAAAAAGATCGCGTTTTTTGATATTGATGGCACCTTGCTTAATCACCAGAAGGAATTGCCAGTTGAAACTATTCAGGTTATTAAGGAACTTCAGAAATCAGGCGTATATTGTGCTATTGCAACTGGACGTGCGCCTTTTATGTTCAAAGATATAAGGGAGACTCTTAATATTGAATCGTATGTCAGTTTTAATGGCCAATATGTAGTGTTCGAAGGCCGCCCTGTATATAAAAATCCATTATCCATCGACCATTTGAAAATTTTATTTTCAGAAGCTCAAAAGAATAATCATCCGATGGTATTTATGAATCACGAGGAAATGAAAGCTTCACATTCTGAACAACATTATATAAATGAAAGTTTAGGTTCGCTTCATTTTTCTTATCCTGAAATTGATTCCACATTTTATAATAAGACAGACCTCTATCAATCGCTGCTTTTCTGTGAGGGGGATGAAATAGAAGAATATCGCAAACTGAACCTTGATTTTGATTACATTCGCTGGCATCAGTTTTCCTGTGATGTTCTGCCTAAAGGCGGTTCGAAGGCAGAGGGGATTAAACAAATGATTGAATCGGCTGGAGTAGCTTTAGAGGATACTTATGCATTCGGTGACGGTCTCAACGATATTGAGATGATTCGTGAGGCAGGGACCGGTGTTGCCATGGGAAATGCTGTGCCGGAAACAAAAGCGGTCAGTGATTATGTCACAGCTGATGTGAATGAAGGTGGACTAGTCAAAGCCATCAAAGAGCTAGGATTACTTGATAACGAATATATAAAGTAATCGCGGAGTTCAGGCAGAACTGATAGATGGTCTCAGCAGTAAACATCATACATTAATAAATAGAATGAACCCGAACCTAAATGGATAGGTTCGGGTTCATTATTGGAAATTATGATCTTTCGCTATTAACGGTCAACTGGTTTTGCTCCGTCAGGTTCTTTAAACGGCTGATCTTTATTAATGTGATCGTAAAACATAATGCCATGTAAGTGATCAATTTCATGCTGAAATACAATGGCCGCATAGTCCTTCAACCTTAGCTTTAAGTCATTGCCTTCTAAGTCGGTCGCTCTAACGGTGATCCTTCGATATCTTGGTACGTATCCAGGAACTTCCCGATCGACAGATAAACAGCCTTCTCCTGTAGATAGATAAGTCTTTTCTACAGAATGACTAACAATCTTTGGGTTAAGTAAACCGTAGCTGTAAAGACGGTCATTCAAGTCGGTGAAGTGCACAGCAAGCATTCTCTTATTTACATTAATTTGCGGAGCAGCTAAGCCCACACCCGGTCTCAACCCGTACCGGTCGCACATTTGTTCATCTTGACTGTTCTTTAAATACTCAAGCATATTTTTAAGTGTATCTCTATCCTCATCTGCAGGGGGAAGTGTTACTTCATCTGTAACTTTTCTTAATGCCGGATGCCCTTCCCTTACAATATCTTCCATCGTAATCATCTTATCCATCCTTTCATCCATAAAACATCTGCCAACAAGTTTAACATATGTTTGCTGTAGAGATAGCAAATAAAAACCTTCAATGTAATGGAAACATAAGTAAGAGAATTCTCTTTCAATTTTTTTTTATATATTATACTATGAAAGAGATCACGAAATACATAAGAAGTATTGTGACAGGTTATAAGGGGGAAAATTGTGTGCAGTTTCGTCGTTTATTGCTGGGGCTCCTTGCACTAGCGGTTTTTACATTATCCGCTTGTTCTGGCAAGTCAGCCCAGGAAGAGATTTATGATCATTTAGAGAAAGCAGTAAGTTTAGAGGACGGTTTCCGTGAACAACAGGATCCATTGGTTGACTTAGAAAACAAAGAGAATAAATTATACAATCAAATCATTGATTTAAGCATGGATAAGTTCGATAAAATTAAAGACTTATCTAAACAAGCAAGTGAAATTGTAGATAAAAGAAAAGAAAAGCTTGAACTTGAAAAGGAAAGCATCGATGCCGCTAAAGAAGAATTTGATAAGATCAAACCGCTTATCAGCGAAATAGATGAAGACACGAAAGATGCCAAAGAAAAAGCGAAAGACCTCTATAAGACGATGCAGGACAGGTATGATGCTTACCAGAACCTTTATTCTTCCTATAAGGATTCGCTCAAACTTGATTCAGAACTTTATGATATGCTCCAAAATAAAGATCTAAAGGAAGAAGATTTACAGAAGCAAATACAGAAAATAAATAGTAACTATGATAAAGTTACCCAGGCAAATAAGAAGTTTAATCAATATACAGAGGAATATAATCAGTTAAAGAAGGATTTCTATAAATCGGCCGGAATGAAAGTATCTTATGAGGAATCTTCGAGTAAGAGTGAAAAGAATAAATAATATTTCTACCGTGAAAATTGCATAAGAACCGTTCTGAATAACCATTCTTAAAGGGATGGTTATTTTTATTTGCATGTAAAAATAAAACGCAGTAAAATTAATACAGGCTTAAAAATTAATTGATACAGTCTTGGGAGAATCTTGAGGTCGTTTTGTTTAATATTCTTCCATTTACAGTCATTCATTTAAGTATATGGATTATTATATACGAAGTAATTGACGAAAGTTGTCGTTTTGAGCTAAACTACAAAGAGGAACTAGATTGTACCATTATTTTTTGCTATTTAAATGTAACAGTTTTGATAATAATCTTGCTTATGATTAACAAAGATGTGTACAGGGTAAAACGTAAAGAGCAAATCGGTACAGTTTTTTTGCAGATTTGGGAAAGCTACTCACAGCATCCATTTTTTAAAGTAGAAAGGAAGAGGTGAACGATTTTGAAACGAACACTTGAGAACATTGAAAATCAGTTCGAAATGTTTCAAATCCTGAATGAAAAAGGCGAAGTTGTAAATGAAGATGCCATGCCTGATCTTTCAGATGATGATTTAAAAGAAATTATGCGCCGCATGGTCTATACAAGAATTCTTGACCAGCGTTCTATTGCATTGAACCGTCAAGGAAGGTTAGGGTTCTATGCTCCAACAGCTGGACAGGAAGCCTCTCAGCTGGGAAGTCAATTTGCTTTAGAGAAAGAGGACTTTATTCTTCCAGGATATCGTGATGTTCCTCAGATTATCTGGCACGGTCTTCCACTCTATCAAGCCTTCTTATTCTCCAAAGGACACTTTAAAGGGAATCAAATGCCTGAAGGCGTGAACGCGGTCAGCCCGCAGATTATTATCGGTGCTCAAATCACCCAGGCAGCCGGAGTCGGCCTTGGGCTTAAAAAGCGCGGAAAAAATGCTGTAGCTATCACGTATACAGGGGATGGCGGAGCTTCCCAAGGGGACTTCTATGAAGGTCTTAACTTTGCAGGAGCTTTTAAAGCACAAACGATTTTTGTCGTTCAAAATAACCGTTTTGCTATCTCAGTTCCAGTTGAAAAGCAATCTGCAGCACAAACAATTGCTCAGAAAGCAGTAGCTGCCGGAATTGAAGGCATTCAAGTTGATGGTATGGACGTTCTTGCTGTGTATGCAGCTACTAAAGAAGCTCGTGAGCGAGCGATTGATGGAGAAGGTCCAAGCTTAATCGAAACACTTACTTATCGTTATGGACCTCACACACTTGCTGGTGATGATCCTACACGTTACCGTACAGAAGACATGGATAATGAATGGGAACAAAAAGATCCAATCGTTCGTTTCCGTACGTTCCTTGAAAATAAAGATCTTTGGTCTGAAGAAGAAGAAAATGAAGTCGTTGAACAAGCGAAAAAAGATGTTAAAGCAGCTATCAAAGAAGCTGACAATACACCTAAACAAAAAGTAACAGACCTCATTTCTCTTATGTACGAAGAACTTCCATCCAACCTACAAGAACAAATGGAAGAATATAAGGAAAAGGAGTCGAAGTAAATCATGGCACAAATGACAATGATTCAAGCCATTACAGACGCAATGCGCACAGAACTTAAAAATGACGAAAACGTGCTGGTTTACGGCGAAGACGTCGGTAAGAACGGCGGGGTTTTCCGTGCAACGGAAGGTCTTCAGGATGAATTTGGTGAAGATCGTGTATTTGATACACCACTAGCTGAATCCGCAATTGGCGGAATGTCCATAGGTCTAGCCCTTCAAGATTTCCGACCAGTACCTGAAATCCAGTTCTTTGGTTTCGTTTACGAAGTTATGGATGCGATTAATGGACAAATGGCACGTTACCGTTACCGTTCAGGAAACAGCCGTCAAATGCCAATCACTGTACGTTCCCCATTTGGAGGAGGCGTTCACACACCAGAACTTCACGCTGACAGTCTTGAAGGATTAATGGCACAACAGCCAGGTCTTAAAGTAGTTATTCCATCTACACCTTATGATGCAAAAGGTTTGTTAATTCAATCTATTCGTGACAATGACCCAGTCATTTTCCTTGAGCACATGAAACTTTACCGTTCTTTCCGTGGGGAAGTTCCAGAAGAGGAGTACACCATCGAACTAGGTAAAGCTGATGTAAAACGTGAAGGTACTGATGTAACCCTAGTTGCTTATGGTGCTATGGTTCATTCCTGCCTGAAAGCAGCTGATCAACTGGAAGAGGACGGAATTAGCGCTGAAGTTATTGACCTGCGCACAGTCAGTCCAGTCGATTACGAAACAATCCTTGAGTCAGTGAAGAAGACAAATCGTGCTGTAGTAGTGCAGGAAGCTCAAAAACAAGCTGGTATTGCTGCAAACGTAGTAGCTGAAATTCAAGAAAAAGCGATTCTGCATCTTGAAGCTCCAGTTCTTCGTGTTACAGCACCAGATACAGTCTTTGCATTCTCATCTGCAGAAGAAGCTTGGCTGCCAAATAACAACACGATCGTTGAAAAAGTAAACACCGTATTAAACTTTTAATTAAACCTAAATATAGGAGGTAATGACCTTGGCGTTTGAATTTAAATTGCCTGATATAGGTGAAGGTATTCATGAAGGTGAAATCGCAAAATGGTTCGTCAAACAAGGCGACGAGGTAAAAGAAGACGACGTGCTTTGCGAAGTGCAAAACGACAAAGCAGTTGTTGAAATTCCCTCTCCTGTAGACGGTACTGTTAAAGATGTTCATGTTGATGAAGGTGAAACCACAACAGTAGGCGAAGTAATCATTACTTTTGATGCAGAAGGCTATGAGTCTGATGAGAGTTCTGAAGATAGTTCTGATGATAAAAGTGATGATAAAAAAGAAGCAAAAGAAGAGGACTCTGCTAAAGAGGAATCTAAACAAGACAGTGGTAAAGATGAAAAAGAAGATAAAAAAGAGCAAAAACCAGCAGCCCAAACGGAGGAAGCAGATGTTGATGAAGATAAACGTGTAATTGCGATGCCATCTGTCCGTAAATTTGCTCGTGATAACGACGTAGATGTTCGCAAAGTACAAGGTTCTGGTAAAAACGGCCGCATTCTTAAGGACGACATCGAAAGCTTTATGAATGGCGACCAAGCTCAAGAAGCAGAAAGCGGAGAAGAGAAACAGGAAGAGGCTTCTTCAGCACAATCCGTGCCTGCTCAAGGCGAAGCTTATCCTGAAACTCGTGAGAAAATGAGTGGTATGCGGAAAGCAATCGCAAAAGCGATGGTAAATTCCAAGCATACTGCACCGCACGTTACGCTTATGGATGAAGTGGATGTTTCCGAACTTGTCACTCACCGTAAGAAATTCAAAGCTGTTGCCGCAGAACAAGAGATCAAACTGACTTATCTTCCATATGTAGTTAAAGCGTTAGTTTCAACTCTTAAGAAATTCCCAGTGTTGAACACTTCTCTTGACGACAGCACGGATGAAATTGTTCAGAAGCATTATTATAATATTGGTATTGCTGCAGATACAGACAAAGGACTTCTTGTACCAGTAGTCAAAGATGCAGATCGAAAATCAATCTTCTCTATATCCAGTGAAGTAAATGATTTGGCTGTTAAAGCTCGTGATGGTAAGCTGTCCTCGGAAGAGATGAAAGGTGCATCTACAACCATTACTAATATCGGTTCAGCAGGTGGGCAATGGTTTACGCCAGTTATTAACCACCCTGAAGTAGCCATTCTTGGTATTGGCCGCATTGCAGAAAAACCGGTAGTGCGTGATGGAGAAATAGTCGTAGCTCCAGTCCTTGCAATTTCATTAAGCTTTGACCATCGTATGATTGATGGTGCAACCGCACAGCATGCAATGAATAACATCAAGCGTTTACTGAACGATCCACAACTAATTATGATGGAGGCGTAAAGTATGGTAGTAGGAGATTTCCCAATTGAACTAGATACGTTAGTCGTAGGAGCGGGCCCTGGCGGTTATGTAGCTGCCATCCGCGCCGCTCAAACAGGTCAGAAAGTTACAATTGTAGATAAAGGCAACTTAGGCGGAGTATGTTTAAACGTCGGATGTGTCCCTTCTAAAGCCTTAATTCAAGCGGGTCACCGTTTTGAACATGCAAAAGGTTCTGAAGATATGGGGATTCAATCAGAAAATACTACGGTTGATTTTTCTAAAGTACAAGAATGGAAAGGCGGCGTAGTTAATAAATTAACTGGCGGCGTTGAAGGTCTGCTTAAAGCAAATAAAGTAGATATCGTTAAAGGTGAAGTTTACTTTGTAGACAAAAATTCTGTACGAGTTATGGATGAAAAGAACTCTCAGACTTATACTTTCAATAACTGTATTATTGCTACAGGGTCTCGTCCAATCGAGCTTCCAACCTTTAAATTCTCAGATCGTGTTCTAGATTCTACTGGAGCGCTTTCTCTTAAAGAAGTTCCTAAGAAAATGGTAGTCATTGGCGGCGGATATATTGGTACAGAGCTGGGAACAGCTTATGCTAACTTCGACACTGAAGTCACTATTCTTGAAGGAACTAAGGACATCCTAGGCGGTTTTGAAAAACAAATGTCTTCTGTTGTTAAAAAACGCTTAAAGAAAAAAGGTGTAGAAGTAGTAACAGAAGCGATGGCTCAAGGTGTGGAAGAAACCAAAGATGGTGTTACGGTTAAGTATGAAGTTAAAGGCGAAGAAAAGTCTATAGAAGCTGATTACGTACTCGTAACAGTCGGCCGACGTCCAAATACGGATGAAATTGGACTTGAAGAGCTTGGTCTTGATATTAGCGATAAAGGAATTATCCAAATTGATAAACAATGCCGTACAAGCATTGATAACATCTTCGCTATTGGTGATATCGTTGATGGACCGCCACTTGCTCACAAAGCTTCTTATGAAGGAAAAATTGCTGCTGAGGTTATCGGTGGCGAAAAATCAGAAATAGATTACTTGGGAATCCCAGCAGTTGTCTTCTCTGATCCTGAACTGGCGACAGTAGGTCATTCTGAAGCATCCGCTAAGGAAGCTGGTTATGATGTGAAAGCATCTAAATTCCCATTCGGCGCAAACGGTCGTGCACTATCTCTTAACGACAGTGATGGTTTCTTAAAACTAATCACTCGTAAAGAAGATGACCTAGTTATCGGTGCTCAAATTGCCGGTCCTAATGCAAGTGATATGATTGCAGAATTAGGCTTAGCTATCGAAGCAGGTATGACTGCGGAGGATCTTGCTTTGACTATTCACGCTCACCCAACATTAGGAGAAATCACCATGGAAGCAGCAGAAGTTGCTATGGGACAACCGATTCACATTAGTAAATAATAGAATATTCTTTTCAACCCCCTGAACGGAGTTCAGGGGGTTTCTTTCTTGTAAAGAGATATTATCTATCTACAATATTTTTTGTATGGAATTTAGGATGAATACCACGCCCTTTCTCTACCTTCTCTGTTCTTTCTTTTTGTCATTAGGAGACTTCTCCGAGGCTACCCGATGTGTCATCTATTAATGTTTTAAGCCACTTTTCTCTATTTTACTCCTCCTCCGTTCAATGGAATTTTTCTTAAAAGCTTTCTGAGTAATTAGATCTATAATTAGTATCTTTCTTTTGTTCATATTACAAAAACACTCTTTCATTTTATGCAATAATGACTAAATTCAGAAAATTACATAGATTTTACGTGAGATTTGCGTTACCATAAAAAACAGATTTAAATTGTATACAATCCAAGGATACAATGGTGGGGGTAAAAATGACTAACAAGAAAAGAAATGAAGAAATGGCCTACGAGAAGTTAAAGCGTGCAATCATGCTGAAGCGGCTGATTCCAGGTCAAAGGGTTACCGAAGAGTGGGTCAGTAAGGAACTAAAGATGAGCCGCACACCGATTCGTTCGGCATTCAAACGGTTGGAAAATGAAAATCTCATAGAATTAGTACCTAATAAGGGGGCGGTTGTACACAATCCTTCGAATAAGGAATTAGAGGACGTTTTTAATTTACGTATTGTTCTAGAAAGTTATGCTGCAAAACTTGCAATTCCAAAGTTAACAGAGCGAGACTTGGTTGTTCTAAATGAACTTATGGAACAAGAGTTAGAGTCCTATCAAGAGAGAGATTTTGAAGAGTTTATGCGAGTAAATGGAGAGATTCATGCTTATCCAGCAAAAATTGCTGATAATAAATTTCTTTTACGAGAAGTGGAAACTTTAAATCAATGGGCTGATTGCTATTTAATTTTGCGAGATGAATTTTACTCTATGCCATTAGAAGATGTTAAATCGATTCCTGAGCATAAAGCGATTATTTCAAAGCTGAGAGAGAGAGATGCGGACGGGGTGGAAGAAGCCATCCGTAAACACATGTTGTCTACGCTAAGTGATTTGTCAGAGCGTTCATCTATTTTTAATTAATAAAAGGAGTGATCTTATGTTGTCTAACCATGCTTCCATTAACACGAATGTCCCGGGTCCGAAAGCGAGTGAACTGTTGGAGCGTCGCCATAAAGTCGTCCCTAATGCAGTCAGCTACGGTGTACCAACTTTCGCTGCTAAGGCGGAAGGAGCAAAGGTTACCGACGTGGATGGAAACACGTTCATTGATTTTGCTGGGGCAATTGGAACCATTAATGTTGGTCATTGCCATCCAAAAGTGAAAGAAGCTTTACACGACCAAGTTGAGCGATTTATTCATACAGGATTTAACGTAATGATGTATGAGCCTTACGTGGCTTTAGCTGAGAAACTGGCGCAACTAGCACCAGGTAAGCACGAAAAGAAGGTACTGCTGCAAAACAGCGGGGCAGAAGCAGTAGAAAATGCCGTGAAAGTAGCACGGAAATACACGGGGAGACAGGCTATTGTAACTTTTGCTAATTCCTTCCACGGCCGCACGCTTATGACGATGTCAATGACGAGTAAAGTCAAGCCTTACAAGTATGAATTTGGGCCATTCGCGCCAGAAGTTTACAAAGCGCCGTTTCCATATACTTATCGCCGTCCTAAGGAAATGAGTGAGAAGGCATATATTGACTTTATGATTGATCAATTCAACGATTTTCTGTTAAAAGAAGTGGCTCCAGAAACTATTGCGGCGGTGTTCATGGAGCCAGTCCAAGGAGAAGGAGGATTTATCGTTCCCGACAAAAAGTTCGTTCATGCGGTTAAACAGCTATGTGAACAGCACGGAATACTGTTTGTTGCAGATGAAATTCAAACGGGGTTCGGCCGAACAGGTAATTATTTTGCCTCCGAGCACTTTGATATTACTCCAGATTTGATTACAGTGTCTAAATCGCTCGGAGCAGGCATGCCAATCAGTGGGGTTATTGGCCGACAAGCGATCATGGATGCTGCTGGTGCTGGTGAATTAGGTGGTACATATAGTGGAAATCCTGTTGCTTGTCAGGCTGCATTAGCTGCCATTGAAGTTATTAAAGAAGAGCAATTGAATCAGCGAGCAGTTGAAATCGGGCAAGTGGTCAAGGAAAGATTTAATCAGTTAGCCGAAGAAGTTGAGTGTATCGGGGATGTGCGTGGACTTGGAGCCATGGTTGCGATTGAAATTGTAAGTGATCCTGTCAATAAAACACCGGCAAAATTGCTTGCTGCAGAGATGATCTCCATGGCTCAAAAGAATGGACTGCTTGTGCTCGGAGCGGGAGTGTATGGGAATGTGATTCGTTTCTTAATGCCGTTAGTGATAACAGATGAAGAGTTAGAGGAAGGGATAACTATCCTAGAGAAATCCATTGCAACGGTTTGGCAAAAAAATACTGAATTTTCAGTATAAAACAGGGGGAATTTTCTCATGAAGGAAAAAAAGTTAAAGAAGGTCTTATCGTCATTTGATCTGCTGTTTCTCGCGTTAGGTGCCATGCTCGGATGGGGATGGGTGGTGTTATCAGGCACTTGGCTCACATCAGCTGGATCTTTCGGAACTGTGATTGCTTTTGTCATTGGTGGGTTATTGGTCATTTGTGTAGGATTAAACTACGCAGAGTTAGCCTCTGCCATGCCGAAAGTGGGCGGGGAGCATGAATATGTCCACCGCGCTTTAGGGAATAACTGTTCTTTTGTTGCTTCATGGGCGATCACCCTCGGTTATGTCTCGGTTGCAACTTTCGAAGCCGTAGCCCTTCCTACAGTTATCGATTACTTAATGCCCGACTATCAAACAGGTTATCTATGGACTATTGCCGGTTGGGATGTCAACTTAAACTGGGTTCTGATTGGATCAATTGGTGCGATTATTATTACAGCAATCAATTATATTGGTTTAAAGCAAGCGGCAGTCTTGCAAACCGTATTTACTTTGATGATTGTAGGGGTCGGGCTGCTCCTCATTTTCGGAGCGGGTTTTTTAGGAGATACGGCAAATTTATCTCCAGCTTTCACTGGAGGCTTGGGCGGCATGATGACGGTTTTAGTGATGGTTCCTTTTCTATTTGTCGGTTTTGACGTCATTCCTCAAGTGGCAGAAGAAGCAAACCTGCCGAGGAGAAGCATTGGTAAATTCTTAATTATCTCTGTAGTAGCCGCTATTATCTTTTACTTAGCTGTAGCATTGGGTGTTGCCTTAGGTTTAAATCCACGACAATTAGATGGTACAGAATTAGCTACCGCAGATGCGATGGCTCAATTGTTTGGATCTGGTCTTTTTGCGAAAATCTTAATCCTTGGTGGTGTAGCAGGGATCATTACAAGCTGGAATTCTTTCATAATTGGAGGAAGCCGAGTATTGTACGCGATGGCTGAATCTGGAATGCTTCCGGCATGGTTCGGCTACCTACATCCTAAGTATAAAACGCCATCGAATTCCGTTTTGTTTATTGGAATCTTGTCCATGCTTGCTCCGCTCCTAGGAAGATCAGCTTTAGTTTGGATCGTAGACGCAGGTGGGCTGGGTATCGTAGTTGCTTATTTCCTGGTTGCCCTTTCATTCATTGTCTTGAGAAAAAAGGAACCAAATATGGAGCGGCCATTCCGTGTAGCGAAGTCTCCTATTTACGGATACCTTGCACTCGCTCTCAGTTTTGGATTTATTATCATCTATCTGCCAGGGATGCCTGCCGCTCTCGTTTGGCCATATGAATGGATCATGGTTGCTGCCTGGGCTCTAGGAGGTGTTTACTTTTTCATTCGAATGAAAAATGGAGCCTATCTAGAAAAGATTTCAGGTCAAAAAGAGGCCCTGTAGAAAGGAATGGTAGACGATGGATTTATTTATTAATGGAAAGAAAAAGCGCACGGACCATATATTTAATGTGGTGAACCCGTTCAACCTGGAAGTACTGGCCAGTGTACCTGATGCAGGTGAAAAAGAAGCAAAACTTGCTGTAGATGCTGCCTGCGATGCCTTTCTTAAATGGAAAGAAACAACCGCGTATGAACGGGCAGATTTTTTGTGGCGGTGGTACGAATTAATTGAAGAACACAAGCAGGAACTTGCAGAACTCATGACCAAAGAGCAAGGCAAGCCTTTAAAGGAAGCTATTGGTGAAATCGGCTATGCGAACAGCTTTATTTCTTGGTATGCAGAAGAAGGAAAACGAATTTATGGTGAAACAATTCCTGCATCCAGTCGTGAAAAACGGATTCTCGTTGAGAAGCAGCCAGTTGGAGTCATGGCAGCGATTACCCCATGGAATTTTCCAGCAGCCATGATCACTAGAAAAGTTGCACCTGCCTTAGCAGCAGGCTGTACCGTCCTTATTAAACCGGCTGAACAAACACCACTCACAGCTTTACGATTAGTAGAACTCGCTCACGAAGCAGGGGCACCTGATGGTATTATAAATATTGTTACAGGTAATGCGGCTGAGATCAGTGATGTCTGGCTATCTGATTCCAGAGTGCGAAAGTTATCGTTTACAGGGTCAACCGACGTCGGAAAGCTATTAATGAAAAAGTCAGCCGATACGATGAAAAAAATCTTGCTAGAGCTGGGCGGACAAGCTCCATTCATTGTCTTAAAAGACGCGGATCTAGATAAAGCGGTTGCAGGGGCGGTAGCTTCTAAGTTTCGCAATGCAGGCCAGACGTGCATCTGCGCTAATCGATTCTATGTCCACGAATCCATCATTAAGCCGTTTACCGAGAAATTGAAAGCAGCTGTACAAAATTTAAAAGTAGGGGATGGTCTTGATCCAGAAACGAGTATCGGCCCCCTTATAGATGAAGGAGGTTATAAAAAGGTTCAGCTTCACATTCAGGATGCCATCGAAAATGGTGCGGAGTTAGTAGTGGGGGGGAATGCAACAAAGGAAAATGGGTATTTTGTTGATCCAGCCATTTTACTCCACACAACAGATCAAATGTTATGTATGAGGGAAGAAACGTTTGGACCTGTTTTACCAGTCACCTCATTCACAGACGAAGAAGATGCCATTCAACGCGCGAATGCATCCCCGTTTGGACTAGCGAGTTATCTCTATACCGAAAACCTTAGCAAGGCTCTGCGTTTAGTAGAAAAGCTTGACTATGGCATTGTCGGCTTAAATGATGGAGCTCCTTCTTCTGCCCAGGCCCCTTTCGGTGGGTTTAAAGAGAGTGGATTAGGACGAGAAGGCGGCCATTTCGGAATTGAAGAATACTTGGAAACGAAATATATTTCCATCGGCATTTAAATTCCAATAGACTCCATTTAGCTATTTTTTCCTTAGATTAGTGGAGTCCAAACCATATATTCTTGTGAAGAATGGAGGGTGCCTGTCTCTTAAAAAATTTAACTGCAGCACTACATGGATACTTAACTAATTCTAACTGGTGATCTCTCTATTAAGTAAATTGGTTTATCATAAAAAAAGGACCCGATTCATTCGGTTCCTTGTAAAATTTAATGATTAAAGGAGACAGATTCCTCAATTTGAGAAAGAATTTGAGGGCGTTTACTATTACCGGAAATTTTCGTAACGATCTTGCCTTTTTTCTTAATTACAAGAGCAGGAAGGTCATTTTCTGATAATCCAACCGCTTCCGAATCCGTTTGTGTTTTTTTAAAAGAAAGTGATCTGTGATTTCCTTGCTTAATTTTCCAATCTAATAGTGCATTTAAATAACTAGCGGCACTTTTTTCTTCATCGGATGGAGTATATAAGTAGATATCATATTCAGAAGGGCTTGCACTAATTACGTCAATTTTATTCTGGTGCGGGTAACATCCAGCAAGCAGTAATACGAGCAAAAAAGAAACAAGCACATAAGATTTCATCAGATTCTTCCACTCCTTCCTCATCACTATTCAAGTGTAACAAAGGAGGAGAAGCCGATTGCATATGTTATCGAATTGTTACGGAAATGATAATCGCCTGTTTCATACTTAACGCTATTGTTATTCAAATATAATTATGTAAAAAAAAGCAGCTCTTTTTATAGAGCTGCTTTTTATCATAATTATTTTTTTCGACTTAAATCGACGATTTTAGCTTCTTCTTTAAATGCTTTCATTAAGGAGAAGCACATGAGTATCATGATGAAAGTAAACGGGAAAGCTGCAATAATAGCAGCGGTTTGCAGGGCGGTTAAACCACCTTGCCATAATAGAACAGCTGCAGCTCCGGCTTGAATAATTCCCCAAACAAATTTCACTTTGTTATTAGGGTTTAAGCTTCCTCCTGTTGTCTGCATACCTAATACAAAGGTAGCAGAGTCGGCGGAAGTAATAAAGAATGTACTAATCAGCAATAAGCCAATTACGGACATAATGCCGCCTAGTGGTACATGATCAAACATGGAGAAGAGAGCTACTGGAGTTCCCAGCTCATTCACATCAGACATGATATCTATTCCGTCAAAATATTCTAGAGAAATTGTAGAACCGCCAAATACGGAGAACCATAGTGCACCGAAAATAGTTGGTACAAGAAGTACACCCAAAATGAATTCACGAATGGTTCTACCTCTAGAGACACGGGCAATAAAGGTTCCTACGAATGGAGCCCAGGAAATCCACCAAGCCCAGTAGAAGATCGTCCAATTTTGCACCCATTTACTATCTTCAAATGGGGTTAACCGGAAACTCATATAAGGCAGATCACGAATATATGAACCGAATGTTGTTGTTAAATAATCCATAATAAAGTTTGTTGGTCCAGCAAATAGCATAAATACCATTAGTAAAATAGCTAGTACGATATTTGTATTACTTAAATATTTGATCCCTTTATCGAGACCAGTCATCGCAGAAATCATAAATAAGATGGTAACTACAATAATGATTGATAATTGGAGTATAAACGTATCTTTAAGTCCTGGAATTGTAAATGCAAGACCGCTGGAAATTTGCAGGGCACCAAGACCTAGAGAGGTAGCCACTCCAAAAATGGTAGCATATACGGCAATAACGTCCACTAATGTTCCAATCGGCCCTTTAACTCTTTTTTCTCCTAGAATAGGAGTCAATGCTGCACTAATAACTCCAGGGGCATCTTTTCTAAATTTAAAATAAGCAAGAGCAAGTGCAATGATGGCATAAATTGCCCATGGATGGAATCCCCAGTGGAAAAAGCTATATTTCATCGCTGATTGGGCTGCTGCTTCACTCATTGGTTCCTGTGAAGCAATTGGAGGACTATGGAAATGAGAGAGAGGTTCTGCTGCTCCCCAGAATACAAGTCCGATTCCCATTCCAGCACTAAACAGCATTGCAAACCAAGTGATGTATGGGTACTCCGGCTCGTCTTCCGGTTTACCAAGCTTCAACTTTCCGTATTTAGAGAAGATTAAATAAATGGCAAACACTAAAAATCCTGTAGCTGATAATAAGTAAAACCATCCAAATTTGTCAGTTAGAAACCCTTGTACTTGAGTTGTTATGTGTTGTAGATTCCAGTATGGTAACGTTTCCTTAGGGATAATTCCCCAAATGATAAATAAGGTAGCTACGACAACTGAAATATAAAATACTTTGGTGACTTGCTGCATCTCGTTATCATCCTTTCCTTATTTCCCTCCTTATAAATTGCTCATATAGCATTCGCTGACTGTTTTCTTCTGCGTTTGAGAGATACTGTGTAGTTCCTCGAGCACGTCATGAAAGCAAAGCAGTTCATACATGAGAATAGTTTGTGGAGGGAGTTGATGTCGATACTTAGATTGTTCTTGAACGTGCTGTTCTTTCCATTTCCAGAATACATCATCCAATTTCTCAACTCGCTGGAATTGACCTTCACAAATTGCGTGGGTGGGGTCCTGTAATACTTTAGAATAGTATTCAGTTAATTGATTTAATAATTCCTTCTCGTCTTCATTAAAGTCAGTGGATTTTGCTCGAACATACTGAAGATTCCCCAAATGATAGACAATCTGCTGTAATGCTCCCAGCTTTTTCTGAGCAAACTGAAAGGATCTCATTTCCTCTTTCGTATGCTTGTGGTATTTCCACTCCTCCCTTTGAAATTGAGATAGCTGGTAAGTCCGTTCCAGGTGGGCGGTGAGCTGACGGTAAGACCGCTGAATTCCCCGGTTTTTCTCTTTAGAGTCTGCTGTAATATCAGAAATTATACGTTCCAGCAGCAGCCCAGCATGATTGTACAGGTCATTAATACTTTTGTAAATCATCGGAGAATAATTAGGGGGCAGAAGGAAAAAATTCACAAGAGTTGAAATGATGATTCCAATAGAAGTAGTACCCAATCTGGTAAAAAACGAAACAACATAATGCACATGAAATTCAGGAATCATGGCAGTAGCAGTGATAGTGGCTACCAGTATACCTGCATCGAGTTTAAGTTTATGACAGACGGCGATCGTTACCATAGCAGCTAAAGCAAAAGTGACTGCACCCTTGCCAAATAACCCATAAAAGAAAGTGGCAAGCAAAGCTCCAATTGCTGAAGCGGGGAAACGAACGATCGCTTTTTTTATAGAATCCGCTGCGGTATGTTCGATCGTGACAATGGCTGTAATTACAGCAAATACAATCGGTAAATCAAAAAAACCGCAAACTAATGCAGTAAAAAACACGGAAATTCCTGTTTTGAGCGTCCTGCCGCCTAATAATTTAAATCGACGTAAAGAATATAGCATAGTAATCACCTTAATTAGAAAATAGTGAATAAGTCACAATTTCATATTATATAATAAATTTTGTTAAAACGATAGTGAAATTGTTATCCATTTGTATTTATAATAGAGGATGTGGAAATTCATAGCAAATAAGGGGGAAGATTGATGAAGAAATGGCTCGGCCTTTGCGGGCTTGTAGTTTTACTAGTTCTAAGTGCCTGTTCAGGTTCGAACGGACAGGAAGATAACGAGAGTAAAACAAATGATGGACAAGATACGAAAGTAGCCTCAAGTTCTGATGATAACCAAGAGGAAAAGGAAGCAGGAGAATCAGATCAGGACAGTGGGAATCCTTCAGAGACAGAAAAAAATAAAGACGAGGAAAAAGATAGCACCTCTAACAAGGAAGACGAACAAGCTTCTGCGCAGACACCTGAATATCAAATTAATGAAAACTGGTTCTTTAAGCCAATTAAAGATGCTAATCCAAAGGTAGCTTTGCTGACATTTGATGATTCTCCCGACGAACATGCGGTGAAGATGGCTCAAACCCTAAAAAAAATGAATGCACCTGCGATCTTTTTTGTGAATGGGCATTTTTTAAATTCGCCTGAAGGAAAAGAGAAACTGAAGAAGATTCATGACTTGGGCTTCATGATTGGAAATCACACAGAAACACACGCTTCGCTGCCTGACTTATCCAAAGAAGAACAGAAGAAGGAAATTGTTGGATTAAATGATAAAATTGAAAAGATTATTGGGGAACGTCCGCAATTTTTCCGGGCACCATTTGGACAAAATACGGATTATTCACGACAGCTGGCGGCCAATGAAAAAATGCTGGTCATGAATTGGACCTATGGGTATGATTGGAATAAGGAATATATGGATGCTGATAAAATTGCTGACATTATGGTGAATACGCCATTATTAGCTAATGGATCCAATTTACTTATGCATGACAGAGAGTGGACGGCGAAAGCTTTACCGCGTATTGTAAATGGTTTGCGGGATAAAGGCTATGAATTACTAGACCCTGCCCTAATCAAAACACCAGCCAACACTGATTAAGCCCAAAAAGCTGTCAAATGGATTTAATAGAATTGAAAAAGGCAGGTACAACAGAATTATATACACCGCAAAACTCGAACCATTGGTAATTGGTTCGGGTTTTTTTGTGTTTAGCGATCAATGAACAGCGCCCTCTCGATATTTCGTTTTCATTGTACAACTTCTTGTTGAAGGGAAAGATTGATTCTGCATAAGGTGGCAGTGCCCCTGACTCTCCATTGAATCCTCCATGAATGATGTTAATTGGTGCTATCGTGTTGCTTCAGTTCTTTTTGATACTTAATTTTAAAGGGTTTTCATATGCTTTATTAAGGGTGTAACTTATAAGTGTGTCACATTTATAAAAATGTTATACTTTTGGGCTTGATTTTTACAATGTGCCATATTAAAATAGGGTTATATTGAAAGCGATTACAAAATAAGGAGTGGGATGTTAATGGGTACCATCGTTTGTCAGGATTGTCAAAAAGTGATTGAGCATTATGAAGATGAAAAAGTAGCTACTCTTTACAGCACCTGTCCTTCTTGTCATGATACGAAAAAAGTTTAAATTAAAGTGAAAGCCGCTCAAATGAGCGGCTTTTCTTGTGGTCTGGGAAAGGATCAATTGATTTTGGCGTAGATACTTTATTGCGGTTTGCACTACTTGAACATGCTACTAAAGGTCATAAGTCAATCGCCAGCTCGGGTGAAAAAACGATCTGCTCCGGCGATCGTTTTTTACCCGAACTGGGTATTTCAAGGTGATTCCGCTTTTGTTCTGATATTATTTAAAGGCACGGTGCTCCTTGATCACATGGATGGTTTCTAATGTATCATCTTCTGGCCCTTGTACGGGCAGACCAGCTTCCATATTATCATGGATATAGCTTATGTTTTCCTCGGTAATAATCTCACCAGGAATAAAGATAGGAATTCCCGGTGGATATACCATCACAAACTCAGCACTTATTCTTCCAGCTGCTTCTCGTAAAGGCAGCACCTCAGTGGAGGAGTAGAAGGCTTCTCTTGGTGACAAGGACAGCAATGGGATTTCAGGAACCTTTACTTCCACCGTCTTTGTTTCCTCAAGTGAAGGGTGGCTGTCAGCAAGAACCCTGAGAGCATTCAAAAGGGTGGTGATGTTCTCCATGTCATCTCCAGGGGTAATGATGCACAGAATGTTATATAAGTCAGACAGCTCCACCTCAATTGAATAATTCTCCCTCAGCCATACTTCTGCATCATAACCAGTAATGCCTAATCGTTTGACTGAAATGATCAGCTTCGTTGAGTCATAGCCATAGGTGGCATCAGTGCCGAGGAGTTCTTCTCCTGGGGCATAGAGCTGTGGAATATTATTCACTTCCTGTCTCGCATAATCAGCAAGTTTCAAAGCAGCGTCCATTAACTTCTCTCCATTGACCGCCAGATTACGTCTCGCCGCATCAAGTGAAGCTAAAAGAATATAAGAAGTTGAAGTGGTTGTGAGCATAGACAAAATGGTCTGGACGCGTTCGTGGGATACCAGCCCTTCTTTTAAGTTTAGGACGGAGCTCTGGGTTAAAGAGCCGCCAAGTTTATGAACACTAGTTGCAGCTAAATCCGCCCCTGCCTGCATGGCAGATAGAGGAAGCTGGTCGTGAAAGTGAATATGCACCCCATGTGCTTCATCCACGAGCACTGGAATATCGTGTGAATGAGCGATATCGACAATTTTCTTTAAGTCCGCACTAATTCCGAAATATGTGGGGTTTATAACAAGCACAGCTTTAGCATCTGGATGCGCCTCGCAGGCTTTCTCTACTGCATGAGGTGTAATTCCATGTGAAATACCCAGAGTTTTATCAAGCTCTGGATGGATAAAAACTGGAGTTGCTCCTGAAAAAATAATTGCCGTCGTGATAGATTTATGGACATTACGGGGAACTATGATTTTATCGCCCGGATGACACACACTCATAATCATAGTCATGATGGCACCGGAAGTCCCTTGGATCGAAAAGAATGTATAATCAGCTCCAAAAGCTTCTGCGGCTAAATCCTGGGCCTGTTTTATCATTCCATTAGGATGATGGAGATCATCTAATGGTTCTATGTTAATAAGGTCAATAGAAAGGGCGTTGTTACCTATGAACTCTCTAAATTCATCGTCCATACCCTTCCCGCCCTTATGACCGGGGATATGAAATTGTACTGGCTGCTTGTTTGCGTGATTTTTAAGCCCTGTGAACAGGGGCGTTTCATTTTGATTCATTTACAGGCACCTCTTTACAATCTTTAAAAACATTAGAATTATAGCAAAGTCATCATAACATAGCCAGATATTAATTCCATTCTGAAATAGTAAAACGATCATGATAAAATAAATGAAAGGAGGTATCGAGATGGACTGGAACACACGTGTAACAAAATTATTGAATATTACATATCCGATTATTCAAGGTGGGCTTGCCCATCTGGCCTATGCAGATTTGGCTTCAGCGGTTTCCAATGCAGGTGGACTGGGGCAGATTACCGCTATGAGCATGGGAAGTCCTGAGGAGTTAAGAAATGAAATTAAACGAATGAAAACTCTAACTGACCAGCCGTTTGGAGTGAATTTCGCTATAGGACAGCATGGAAGACCCTTTAAAGACATGGTAGAAACAGCGATAGAAGAGCAGGTATCCGTAATTTCTATTACTGGCGGAAACCCTGCCCCTGTGCTGGACCTTGTAGAAGGAACAGGAATAAAAACGTTAGTATTGGTGGCTGCTAAACGACAGGCAGAGAAAGCTGAAGAGCTTGGTGCCGACGCAGTTATGGTGGTAGGTCATGAAGGGGGAGGCCATATTGGAAGAGACGGGATTGGAACCTTCATACTAACACCACAGGTTGCAGAAGCTGTAACTATACCTGTCATTGCCTCTGGCGGGATCGGAGATGGCAAAGGGCTAATGGCAGCTTTAGCCTTAGGAGCTGAGGGAATAGAAATGGGGACTCGTTTTATAGCTACAAAAGAATGTGTGCATGCTCATGATGCTTATAAACAGGCACTTGTGGAAGCTGATGAGCGTTCTACTTCAGTTATAAAAAAATCATTGCTCGCACCTGCTCGAGCTTTGACTAATAGCTGGACGGATAAAATCTTGAAATTAGAAGAATCTCAGCCAGGATATGACGCTTTAAAATCGTATATTAGCGGTGAAGCGAATCAGAAATATATTTACGACGGATTAATAGATGAAGGCTTTGCATGGGCAGGCCAAATTGCCGGACGAATCCATGATGTACCTTCAGTGAAAGAATTATTTGAGCGGATCATCCGAGATTCCGAGCAAATCAGAAAAACTTGGGCATAAAGGTGTGAAATAATGAGTTATCGTTATCCGATTGATGAACAATTTTGGTCTAAAGAGGAAATTATAGATGTAGTAAATTTCTATTCACTTGTGGAGCAGTCGTATGAAAATCAAGTGAAGCAAGAAGATATAATGCTGGCATATAAGAGGTTTAAACAGATCGTTCCTTCTAAAAGTGAAGAAAAACAGCTGTGCAGCCAGTTCGAAAAGGAATCGGGCTATTCGTGTTATCAAGCAGTGAAAAAAGCAAAGAATAGTAAAGCGGGAGAAAAAATTAAAATGCGCTGAAGCACATATCTTCTTCCTATGTAGAGGAAACTCAGGCAAAAGTCTTTTTAGACAATATTAAAACCGAACGAGGGGAAAGTGAACCTCGTTCGGTTTTTTTGTTTCCAATAGGGTTAGAATATTTTCGAAGCGGCCATTTAGGATTATCCACTGTACTCTTTAAATAGTTCGTATTTATTGGCGCGTTTCCTTACATCCTGTCTCTTTTGCAATAAGTGCAAATGATTGGGATTAGAAATTAACGTGCTTTATTTTCATTCGTCAACCGATAAAGCGGGATCAGTGTTTCAAAAGTGTTTCTGCATAATTGTAAAAATGATTCAGGGTCACGCAAACGCTCATCTTCTCGCTCTAAACGCCTGCCGCAAAGTAACTCTGCTTTTTTTACTGTTTTAAGCCGCTCTGCCATGTGAATGAATTTATCTTCATCTACTCGCGAGTCTGCGATTGTTTCAGGTTTTGTGTGATCAAGCGACCATTCGAAGTCTTCAGGAATAAGCGAGCGTATTTCTTCCTTTTGATGAAGCAAATTGTTACCGAATTGTTCCTTTAAAGGATTCTCATAAATGACAGCAAACCAAATAAACACGTGGGTTTCCCAGAGCCCAACCTGAAAATGAGGGAGTTTTTTATACCCTCGTTTATTAGCTGCAATAGCTGCCCAAGTATCGTTGGGAGGGTTTTTACTACGTCGTGCATGCTTTGCTACATGAACATGCATTTCATCGCCTGTTAAAATAGTAAGGTCAGGGGCGAGGTCTTCAGCGATTGCTTCCAGTTTAGGTGAAATTTGTTCCCTTAAAGCCGTCATCCGGTTTTCTAAACCCGGAATCGTAAAGACTTCAAAATCCTGTTTTGAAAAACCTTGAAATTCAGACATCTTCTCAACTCCTTTAATCTAATTGAAATAGTAGCATAATTTGTTTTTATCCTTAAGCATTGTGTCCCGATAGTTTGAAATAGAAGAAAATGGGTTACATATAAGTAATCTAATCGAAACTTCTTAAGCTCTTGGCACATATATATAAGTAAGGATTTGTTAAGGGAGGTTATGGCAACGATGAAACATGTCATGGAAGCGCTGCGAAAACGAGAAGCTGAAGAAAAGCTCCCAGTAATCCGTATGGAGATTGATTACGAATTGGTTACATTGCATGACGCAATGAAAGCAGGAGACATGGAGCAGATGGATGCGAGTAAAAAGAGACTTTCGGAACTTCGTAAACAGTTGATTGAATGGTCTTAAGAATAGGAGCAACAATAAGGTTGCTCTTTTTTTTTGATTTTATATAGATGCAAGCAGACATACAATTTGTTACGATATTACATGAATTTACAAAAAGGAGTCCGGACGAATGAATAAACAATTTAGACAGGATTTATTTGAACAAGCTAAAGCGTGGGTATTAGAAGCAGGCGAAGAAATAAAAAATAAAATCGATGATCCGGGTTCTATAGAGACCAAATCCAACTCCAATGATTTAGTAACAGAAATGGATAAAAATACAGAGCAGTTCTTTCTTAAAAAAATTAAGGAGACTTATCCGGAACATCTTTTATTCGGGGAAGAAGGATTTGGCGATGTTCTAAACGACTTAAAAGGTACCGTGTGGATTGTAGATCCTATTGATGGAACCATGAATTTTGTTCATCAAAAAAGAAATTTTGCAATATCTGTAGGAGTTTATCATGACGGAGTTGGAGAGATTGGTCTTATTTACAATGTGATGGAAGGCCAGTTATATACGGCCATAAGAGGAGAGGGAGCCTATAAGAACGATGAGAAGCTGCCTTTACTAAATGAATCCAGACCGTTGCATCAATCTATTCTCGCGCTAAATACTACATGGCTGTTACCAGAAAATCCGTATGTAGACCACAAGGGTATGCAGGAACTGGTGAAGGAAATTAGGAGCACAAGGTCGTATGGTTCGGCGGCATTAGAGTTTGCATTAGTAGCAGAAGGACTGTTAGATGGTTATTTAACCATGACACTCATGCCATGGGATATTGCTGGGGGAATAATAATCTTGAAAGAAGTCGGTGGAGTTGTAACTCGAGCTGATGGCGGAGAAGTGGACATGCTGGAGAAAACAACGATTTTAGCCTGCAGATCAAATATACATGAGCAAATAATAGAGGATTATGTAACTTTAAAGAATTAATTGAAAAACCCTGATCCTAAACGGGCAGGGCCAACGGAAAAGCAGAAAGCTTACCAGGTAATCGAGACTTTCTTTATCTATCTCCTTACACAGAAAACCCGAACCAAAATCAAAGGTTCGGGTTTTTTGGAAAATAAATTTCTTTCGGCTCTGTTTCTTTATTCATGAACTTTGGCGTTTTCTTTTCTTTGTTAAACCAACGCCCATAAGAGCAAATCCTAAAAAGAATAAAAGAGCGGCAAGCCAAAATATTTGCTGACCAATTGCAAAGCCTACAGATGTAAAAGAAAAGATAACGACTATAGCTAAGATAGCCATATCCCATTGGAAATTTTTCATTTCGCTCACCTCTATTCAACCCCATTATAATAGAATAATCCTAAGAAATAAACTGGCATTACTTAATTCTGCTTAAACAGGGTAGCGGTGAGCTGGGAATTTTAGTATCATAATAGCTAGGATTGAAGTTTTAGGAGGCGTATTATGAAGGATTTAGCAACGATCCATGTTCCATCTGATTTGTGGCCAATTGCGGATTTCTTTTTTAAAGGTCTGGGAAGTGAAATAGACTTGAGCAATGACCACCAGGTGGCCATGCTTTTTCGTTCATTCTTACTGCTATATTTAACCACGGTTGTCTTAGCCGCCATTACTTTTAAATTAGGTTTTGCACGCAAACTTCCTCTGTTAAAGACCGTAGTCGTCTATGCTGTTCTGGTAATTGGAACCTTTATACTTACCCTAGTGTTAGGGTTAAACTTACCTTTGCCGGAAAGCCTTTTCGCAGCTGCTATTGTCATGGGAGGATACCGATTAAGGCTTCATAAAGAAAGACAGGGAAAAGAAAGAAGCGAGCATTAAACGCCTCTGCGGAAATAAGTACTGACATCTTCTACAATTAAATAGAAGAGGGACCACATAATCCCCTTCGGGTGAAAACAAAAAAACGCTCGCAATCAGAATTCTAATTCTGATTGCGAGCGTTTTTCTCTGTATAGATTATGATTGACTTAATCTGTTTACTCATCTATTACGATAAATGTTTTTCTTCTTTGCGTTCCCGGTTAAAGCGAAAGTTACCGGTAGCTAAACGTTCCTTTGTTTTTACTTCAATGCGATCATGGCAAGATTGACACATATATGTGTGAATCCTGCGATTTCTCAGCCTTTTGGCTTGTAAACAATAGCTGTCTATTTTTTCAATCGTATCACACATTACACATTTTACACGCATGTTCTCACCTCAATAACAATAGACCTTATATCTTGATCCTATCATATTTCAAATAATTTCGCATATTTAATCAAAGATAAATAGAAGTAAAATAACTATGTATTACACGTTTGAGTATTAGAAATAATGGGAAGTTTATCTAAGAAGAAGCAAATGAAAGGGTGGTTATGTGAGAAAGCGTTGGATGTTCACAGCTATTGGAGCTGCTGCAGGCGGTGCCCTGGCTTACATGCTGAAGGATGAAGATAGTAGAAAACAGGCCGTTGACAAAGCGAAATCACTGAAGAGCAATTTTTCATCTAAAGACGACATGCCGGTTGAAGAAGCCGGGAACCCAGAAGTATCCAATTTTGATAATTCAAAAATGGTATCTGAAGGCTCTCAATTTGGTGTTCAATACTATAATGAACTAACGGAAAAAGAAAGAGAAATTCTAGAAAGAAGCAACAGCTAAATCCGTTTGGATTTAGCTGTTTTTCTTTCATTGTTCTTTTGACTGGTTCTTATTAATTTTATCTAATTGCTTATTTTCTTTTTTAGGAATAGATTCCTGATTAGTATTCGTATTCGGCGGGTCATTGATTGGTCCTTCAGGCATGTATCTTGCGACGATCTGGCTTAACTCATCTATAACCCCTTGAATGGGTTTTCCCTGAGAGATCTTTTGGCCAATGCCTCTCAGCCTTTCGACTCCATCAGCGTCTGCTATAACCACTGCTTGTTTCCCATAGGGGTCGTGACGCATGGCTTCAGCAACTGAGTACTTAATCACACCAACTCGGGAGCGGTCCAGGTCCTTATCTACGTCAATTCCTACCGCTACATACTTTCCGAGAACAATGGCCGTAGCATCATGAACGTCTGGTACATCTACAGCCAGCTTCGCTAAATGTTTGGCTACTTGTTTTCGTGACTTCTTTGGTAATTTACTTGGGTCAGCATTGGAGACATACTTTACTTCAGAAGTTCCAGGCTTTTCTTGAAGTAATGATTTTTCTTTCGTTTGCTGGCAGGCTCCAAGAAGGAGAGCAAGACAGATAAATAACAATATTTTCTTCAAAGGAAACACCACTTTTTATTATAGAGTGTGTTCCTCTGGTTTTTTTATACAAAAAAGACAGCTAGTAAATTAGCTGTCCTTTAGGCTATTGAAAGACTATTTTTTTAATGCCCTTAATCGGTTCATCCTGGTTAGATCCATCTTCAAAGTACAGATGGACAGGGCCATGTTCTTTTAAAGGCTTGCCTTCCTCTGCAAAAAGTAACAGTGCGCCGGCAAGTAAGTCTGCTTGAATCTTATGTTCCCCTTCATCTGTGACTAATGAAACAGTTTCCGCTTTGGAATCTGGTTCGCTAGTATGAATGAATGGCTTGAGGGGCATAAGAAAAGTACCTTTTAAAATTCGCTGCTTTTCATAGCGGTTGATACTTTTGTTTACGGGCGGATTAATTTTCTGCTGATAGATTTCTCTGTTAAACCGAAGAGATTTTCTTTTTATTTCATCTTCCTCTTCCGCAGCAGCTTTTGCTTCTGCTTCGTTAAAGACTTCATCATAAGTTAATTTTCGATCATCAAAAATCCACACAGTAGGATCAAGGGTAATCGGATATTTCACATTTCCGGCAATTTGCACAATCATGGCAGAAGCCACCTTTCTATATAAAAAATCTTACCAACCAAATCATAGCAAAAAATGAATTCGATTTCACTACAGGGAGGCTGATTAGGATGAAAAGAGACATTACAGAAACCATATTAGAAGACTGGCTGGAGAATGTCAGTTCTTTTGCTTATGACGGTCAAGTAGCTAATTACATTCCTGCTCTTTCCAAACAGGACCCGGAAAATTTGGCAGTTGCGATTCACTATATTAATGGAGAACGCATTTGCGCCGGACGTTCAGACGTGAGTTTTACGTTACAGAGCATATCTAAAGTTATCGCATTAGCTTTGGCATTAATGGATAACGGAGAAGATTACGTATTTGATAGGGTAGGTATGGAGCCTACAGGTGATCCATTTCACTCCATTTACCGGTTGGAACAGCATCGTCCTTTTAAGCCGTTGAATCCGATGATCAACGCAGGTGCTTTAGCCGTTTCTCATATGATTCATGGAGATACTCCTGAAGAGAAAGTAGGCAGGCTGCTAAGTTTCATCCATGAAATGACCGATGACCATTCGATCAGTTATAACCGGGAAGTTGCGTCTTCGGAATTTGAAACAGCTTTCTTAAACCGGTCACTGCTTTTTTACATGAAACAGCATCAAATCGTCACAGGGAGCGTAGAAGAAACGCTTGATGCTTACACAAAACAGTGTTCTATTGAACTAAATGTTAAACAATTGGCCAGAATTGGTGCTTTATTTGCTAACGAAGGACGAGATTTAGAATCTGGGAGGAGGATCATTCCTAAGCATTTAGCAAGAATCTGCAAAACATTTATGGTGACCTGCGGCATGTATGATGCGTCTGGTTCTTTTGCAATTAAAGTAGGAATTCCAGCGAAAAGTGGAGTTTCAGGAGCAGTTCTAGGTTCGTTAAATGGCTTTGGCGGAATAGCTGTCTATGGCCCATCCCTCGATGAAAAAGGGAACAGTGTAGTAGGAATGAGGTTATTAGAATTATTATCAAACCGCTATGATCTTTCAATTTTTTAGTAGAATCCCCCGTTCCAATGTTGCAATTTTTTGTTTTAAACGATAATATGATAAAAAGAATGACTGTAACTGGAGGGGATTTTTGATGTTGTCTGATGTGGCTGTGGATCATCGTGAAAAAGCCTATGCCCTTCTAAAAGCTGATGCTGATAAGATATTAAGATTAATTAAAGTTCAGATGGACAACTTGACTATGCCTCAGTGTCCACTATATGAGGAAGTTTTAGATACACAAATGTTCGGTTTATCCCGAGAAATTCATTTTGCTGTGCGTTTGAATTTAATCAGTGATGAAGAGGGTAAGCAGATTCTTGATAATTTAGAAAAACAACTTAACGTCTTACATGAGGCTGCACAAAAATCATGATGGACAAGCTCAAATTGCGACTGCATCTGTTGTGATTTGAGTTTTTTTATTTTCCATAATCGGTCATCCTACATAAAATTGTTTGTCAGATTTGAAGGAATTTAATACATTAAAAGAGAAAAAATGAAGGAGCAGGGATGATGAAATGATGAAGAAATTAAAATCCTATGACTTTACCTTATTGTTTGCCCCCCTTGCATTGGTAGCCTTTGGGACAGTCATGATTTACAGCGCAAGTATGGTTTATGCACCAGTAAGGTATGGGGTGAGCAGTGATTTTTTCCTGATTAAGCAGCTCCAATGGGTGGTCATAGGTCTGATCCTTATGCTGTTTGTATCGATCGTGCCTTACCGTCACTGGCAGAGACTTGCTAAATTAAGTGTTTTACTGATGGTTATTCTTCTTGCAGGGTTATTTCTGTTTGGGGAGAATATTAACCATGCAACTTCATGGTACGATTTGAAATTTATGAAGTTCCAACCCTCGGAATTTGTGAAAATAGGGTTAATCATTTATTTATCAGCTGTTTATGCAAAGAAACAGCAGTATATTGGTAATTTTAACAAGGCCGTTCTGCCTCCATTAATTCTGACAAGCTTTATTCTTGGGCTGATTGTTCTGCAGCCAGATATAGGATCAGCAGCTGTTATTGGATTTATTGCCAGTATCATTATCATGTGCTCCGGCATTCGATGGAAACACATCCTGCTGCTCGTTACCGTTACGGTGGCGATTGTTGTAATTGGGGGCAGCCAAATGGTGACTCCCGAGAGACTGGAAAGGTTTACTGGCGCCTATCAGCCCTTTCAATCACCTGATTCGCAAGGCTATCATTTAATTCAGTCCTATGTAGCGATTGGAACAGGCGGGTTATTCGGCGAAGGCATTGGCCAGGGCGTTCAAAAACTGGGCTACCTTCCTGAACCGCATACCGATTTTATTATGGCAGTCATAGCTGAGGAACTTGGTTTTGTAGGAGTTGCCATTACGGTAGGTTTGTTGGCACTGATTGTTCTTCGGGGACTGTATATATCGTGGAAATGTAAAGATGCGTTCGGTGCATTAATGGCACTTGGAATCTCTTCCATGATAGCCATTCAGGCTTTTATAAATTTAGGCGCCATGAGCGGTTTACTGCCCATTACAGGCGTTCCGCTTCCGTTTGTTAGTTATGGAGGATCCTCTCTTTTAATTATGATGATTTCAGTAGGGATCCTTAATAATATAGCAAGAAAAGTTAAATCTAGTGAACAAGAAAGCTATGAAACTGCAAAACCATCTAAGCAAGAGATGATGAATCAAGGAGTGAGGTCATGGCAGAATTGAAGAAGATTAACAAAGTATTAGTTGCCAATCGGGGCGAAATTGCTATCCGTGTTTTCCGTGCATGTACAGAGCTCAATATTCGAACTGTGGCCGTTTATTCAAATGAGGACACTGGTTCTTATCATCGCTATAAAGCAGATGAGGCCTATTTAATTGGGGAAGGTAAGAAACCGATCGACGCTTACCTCGATATTGAAGGTATGATCGAGACGGCTAAAAGTGTTGGTGTAGACGCTATTCATCCTGGTTATGGTTTTTTGTCAGAGAATATTAACTTTGCAAGACGGTGTGAGGAAGAAGGAATTATCTTTATCGGCCCTACAAGTGAACATTTAAATATGTTCGGAGATAAAGTGAAAGCTCGGGATCAAGCTGTGAAAGCAGATATCCCTGTTATTCCTGGGAGCAGCGGTCCTGTAAGCGGCCTTGAGGATTTGCGGGCATTTGGTAATGATCATGGTTATCCATTAATGATTAAAGCTTCGATGGGCGGCGGCGGCCGCGGAATGAGAATCGTTCGAAGTTCTGAAAATCTTGAAGAAGCTTACGACCGGGCAAGATCAGAATCGAAGGCTGCCTTTGGGAGTGATGAAGTCTATGTAGAAAAGCTTATCGAAGAGCCTAAACATATCGAAGTTCAAATTCTTGGAGATTTTGATGGAAATATAGTGCACCTGTACGAACGTGACTGTTCCGTTCAAAGACGGCACCAAAAAGTTGTCGAGGTCGCACCAAGTGTTTCTTTGGATGAATCCTTGAGAGCAAGAATATGTGATGCTGCAGTTAAACTGATGAAGAATGTAGACTACGTAAATGCTGGAACGGTGGAATTCCTAGTTACTGGAGAGGATTATTTCTTTATTGAAGTAAACCCTCGTGTTCAGGTAGAGCATACCATCACTGAAATGATTACGGGTGTAGATATTGTCCAGACTCAAATTCTTATTGCAGAAGGGCACGGATTACATAGTGACAAGGTAACAATCCCCCCACAAGAGGAAATCCGCACCCATGGATATGCCATTCAATCAAGGGTAACAACGGAAGATCCGCTTAATAATTTCATGCCTGATACAGGTAAGATTATGGCATACCGTACGGGCGGTGGTTTTGGGGTTAGGCTCGATGCGGGTAATGGCTTTCAAGGTGCTGTCATATCCCCATTTTATGATTCACTTCTTGTGAAACTTTCTACTTGGGCTCTAAGCTTTGATCAGGCGGCACACAAAATGGTGAGGAATTTAAAAGAATTTCGAATCAGAGGTATTAAAACCAACATCCCCTTCTTGGAAAATGTTATTCATCACAAAAGCTTTCTTTCAGGGGAATATAACACGACCTTTATAGATCGTTCTCCGGAGCTTTTCGTGTTTCCAAAACGAAAAGATCGGGGCACAAAAATGTTAACGTATATTGCTGATCGAACCATAAATGGATTTGAAGGATACGGGAACCGGAAGAAACCAACCTATTCCAAACCGCGGATCCCTCATTTGAAACCTTTCGACCCCGTTCCAGAGGGGACTAAACAGATTCTGGACAGTAGAGGTCCAGAGGGTCTTGCTCAATGGCTTAAAGAGCAAAAAGAGGTCCTGCTGACAGATACAACTTTTCGTGATGCCCATCAATCCTTACTGGCCACTCGCGTACGCAGCAAAGATTTAGAAAATATTGCTGAACCTACGGCAAGGTTACTCCCTGAGTTATTTTCAATGGAAATGTGGGGCGGCGCTACATATGATGTAGCTTACCGTTTTTTGAAAGAGGACCCATGGGAAAGACTTCTTAAATTAAGAGAAAAAGCGCCAAACGTCTTATTCCAAATGCTTCTCCGTGCTTCGAATGCTGTAGGATACAAAAACTATCCAGATAATCTGATCAAGGAATTCGTAGAGAAGAGCGCAGAAGCCGGGATCGATGTTTTCCGTATATTTGACAGTCTGAATTGGGTAGAAGGAATGAAACTTACTATTGATGCCGTACGACAGACAGAAAAGGTCGCAGAAGCAGCGGTGTGCTATACAGGTGATATTCTGGACTCATCACGTCCTAAATATGACCTGGCTTATTACAAAAAAACAGCGAAAGAACTACAAAATGCTGGAGCTCACATCTTAGGAATTAAGGATATGGCTGGACTTCTTAAGCCTGAAGCTGCCTATCAATTAATTTCCACATTGAAGGATTCCATTGATATACCTATTCACTTGCATACCCACGATACAAGCGGAAATGGTATTTACACTTACGCAAGAGCCATAGAAGCAGGTGTGGATGTCGTTGACGTTGCGACTGGAGCGATGGCAGGGTTGACCTCTCAGCCGAGTGCCAATAGTCTGTATTATGCTTTAGAGGGTAATGAACGCCAACCCGGCATTGACGTTAAAGCATATGAACAGTTAAATCACTACTGGGAGGATACTCGTAAATATTATCAGGATTTTGAAAGCGGTATGATGGCCCCGCATACAGAAGTATACGAACATGAGATGCCTGGCGGACAATATAGTAATCTACAGCAGCAGGCAAAAGCAGTAGGTCTTAGCAGCCGCTGGGATGAAGTTAAAAAAATGTACAGGCGAGTCAATGATATGTTTGGAGATATTGTGAAAGTCACACCTTCTTCAAAAGTAGTCGGTGATATGGCATTATTCATGGTGCAAAATGAACTCAGTGAGGATGAAGTCTATGAAAATGGCGATTCGCTGGCTTTCCCTGATAGCGTTGTGGAATTTTTCCAAGGCTCTTTGGGACAGCCTTATGGAGGGTTTCCTTCAGAATTACAGCGAATAATCCTTAAAGGACGTGAACCGATTGACACGCGTCCAGGAGAACGTTTAGACCCTGTAGACTTTCAGGATTTAAAAGAAACGCTGTTTCACAAGCTGGATCGTCAGGTGACAAGTTTTGATATGATCAGCTTTGCTCTTTATCCGAAAGTCTTTATGGATTACGAAGGCTTTACGGAACAATATGGTGATATGTCTGTTTTAGATACGCCGACTTTTTTTTACGGCATGAGGCTTGGGGAAGAAATCGAAGTCGAAATCGAACAAGGGAAAACTTTAATTGTTAAACTAGTCTCTATTGGAGAAGCTCAGGCAGATGGAATGCGGACTTTATACTTCGAGCTGAACGGCCAGCCGCGGGAAGTACTGATTAGAGATGAAAATGTAAAATCAACGGTTGAAGAACGCCCTAAAGCTGATAAGTCGAATGAGAAGCATATTGGGGCAAGTATGCCGGGGACTGTTATTAAATTGCTTTCTGAAAAAGGAGAGAAGGTTAAGAAAGGCGACCACCTTATGATTACAGAAGCAATGAAAATGGAAACCACGGTCCAGGCTCCATTTGATGGGGAAATTAAGAATATATTTGTAACGAATAATGATCCTATATACGTAGGGGATTTATTAATCGAGTTTGAATAGATATAAAATTCTCGAACTCTGGCAACGCTGTACCTGCCAGGGTTCTTTTTTACTGTTTAGAAATTTAGTAAGGATCTTGTCCGAAACCTTCGTCAATGGGAGGGCGGGTTAAATACAACCGAGTCAGAATAAGCGTAGAATTCAAAAAAAGGGAAGGCGTGCACATTTGGCTTAGATAAGTTAATATAAATGAGTGTTATAAAGAAACGTGGAAAATCGTGGGCAGCGGATGGTTTGAAATTATCGTAAATGCCGTTAAATGAGGTTTTTAATCGTTGAAATAGTATGAACTGGAGGTTCACAAAATTGTCACAAATAAATAAAAATATCCTGTTTAAATAGATAGAAAAAAGATTACATGATACAATTATTTTGATGTTTCCTGTGAACTGTCACACCATTACAGTGAATAAGGAAATGCTTCCAAGAGACTTTTGTAAAATTTCTGCAAAAAATATTTTACAAATTGTGTCAGGGAGTTAGAAGGAGGAAGGAATTATGATGGACAATCCAAGAACAGTCGAAACCGCTTCTTCCCAGTTGATCAGTAAGCCGGATGTCCGTGAATCTTCATTGTTAGCAGATATTAAAAGTCTAATTAAAGTAGGAATCATAAACTCTAATTTAATTACAGCGTTTGCGGGTTTTTGGCTGGCGCTTTATTTTACAGGCTCGTCTTTCTTCGATTATTGGGCGACCTTTTTGCTGACAATGGCCGGAACCGCGACCGTCATTGCTGGAGGATGTATAATAAATAATTGGTATGATCGTGATATTGATCCGATCATGACTCGTACAAGGAAGAGACCGACAGTTACAGGAACTATACCCTTGCCGGTCATCAAGTACTCAGGTATTGCTTTATCAGCTTTAGGGGCTGTACTCTTGCTGTTTACTACATGGCAGGCTGCCGCATTTGGAGTGTTTGGATGGTTTGTGTATGTTGTACTTTACACGATGTGGTCAAAACGAAAATATACGATCAATACTGTTATCGGTAGTTTTTCCGGTGCAGTCCCTCCGTTAATTGGATGGGCAGCTGTTGAACCAAGTTTGAGATCAGAAGCTTTTATACTCTTTCTGATCATGTTTATTTGGCAGACTCCTCATTTTCTCGCATTAGCGATGAAAAAAAGAGATGAATATAAAGAAGCAGGTATTCCTATGCTTCCTGTAGTACATGGATTTAAAATGACGAAACGGCAAATCGTTGTGTATGTAGCTTGTTTACTACCATTACCGATTTATTTAGCTAGTTTGGGCAAAGTGTTTCTGATCGTCGCCTTCTTATTATCCTTTGGCTGGTTAATATTAGGGCTTGCAGGTTTCTTTATGAAAAATGATTATAAGTGGGCAACATGGATGTTTGTTTATTCTCTGAACTATATGACCATCATATTCTTAGCGATGGTGCTTGTTACCTTGCCGTTTCCCTTTTAATGTAACTGGCCCGTAATCCTATGGGCCAGTTTCAAATATATAAAAAGGTTTTATACAAAGAGAAAGAGAGGTATCAAACATGAGAGGTTGGATGGGAAAATTTCGTTCTCTGTTCCTGTTTAGTGCACTAGCCCTGTTTTTATCTGGCTGTAGTGGTGTTGATAATGTAAGTGCGCTAAAACCTAAGGGATATAGTGCGGAGTTATTGTTTAATCTTATGATGATCAGTATTGCGATCATGTTATTTGTATTTATTATCGTAATGGTCATTTATGCTTTTGTGCTTGTCCGGTACCGTCAAAGAAAAGGTCAAGAGGACATGATTCCGAAGCAGACTGAAGGCAATAAAGCTCTTGAAGTTATTTGGACTGTTATTCCTATACTATTGCTGCTTGTTTTAGCTGTACCTACCGTACAAGCTACGTTTGATCTGGCTGATCGTTCTAAACAAGATGATAAAGGGACACTGACAGTTGAAGTGACAGGAAATCAATACTGGTGGCACTTCAATTATGCCGACCAGGAAATTGCTACAAGTGAGGATTTATATATTCCCACGGGTGAGCGAGTATACTTAAATATGAAATCCAGCGATGTTATTCACTCCTTCTGGCTGCCTTCAATCGCAGGCAAGATGGATACCAATCCTGGAGAAAACATGAACACGATGTACTTAGAAGCTTATGATGAAGGAGTTTACACCGGCCATTGTGCTGAGTTGTGCGGTCCTTCTCACTCTTTAATGGATTTCCGAGTTATTGCTGTTAGCCCTGAAGAGTTTAAGCAATGGAAAGAAGATATGAAAAACGTAGATCCAAAAGCAAAACCTGAGTCTACGTCTGCTCAGGAAGGGCAGGAGTTATTCAATAAGAACTGTATGAGCTGTCATGCTATTGGGAATGCAGCTGCAGGAGTAGGACCTAACTTAACCAACTACGGAAACCGTACTAAGATTGCTGGGATCTTAGAGCCGACGAAAGAAAATCTCGTCGATTGGATTACTAACAACAATGAAATTAAACCAGGTAATAAGATGCCTATGAACTTGGTTTCTAAAGAGGAAGCAGGTAAAATTGCAGATTATTTACTGCAAATGAAAGATACTGAAATTACTCCTGAATCTGCTGGAGGAAGCGACAACAAATAAAAAAGAGGTTTTTGAAAAGGGAGGTTAAAGCGTGAGTACTGCAGTAGCACAAAAGCGTGGTCTCGGTGCCGCGATGTGGGATTACTTAACAACAGTGGATCATAAAAAGATTGCACATCTTTATTTGGCCGCTGGCGGTTTCTTTTTCCTTATTGGTGGATTAGAAGCTATGATCATTCGTATTCAGCTAATCAAGCCTGATAACAATTTTATCGCTGCTGGATTGTATAATGAAATGTTAACAATGCACGGTACAACTATGATATTTCTGGCTGCCATGCCGATTATATTTGCTTTAATGAATGCAGCTGTACCATTGCAAATTGGGGCGCGTGACGTTGCGTTTCCCTATCTGAACTCCTTAGGTTTCTGGCTTTTCTTTTTCGGAGGAGTTTTACTTAATATTTCCTGGTTCACTGGTGGAGCACCTGATGCCGGCTGGACCAATTACGCACCGCTGTCTACTACGTCTCCTGGACATGGAGTGGACTACTATACAATGGGTCTTCAGATTGCCGGTGCCGGTACATTGATTGGCGGAATTAACTTTCTGGTTACTATTGTCAATATGAGAGCGCCAGGAATGAGTTACATGAGAATGCCATTGTTTACCTGGGCAAGCTTTGTAACAAGTACACTTATTTTGTTTGCTTTTCCTGCGTTAACAGTTGGACTATTTCTTATGATGTTTGACCGTATGTTCGGTTCTGCATTCTTTGATGTAGCCCAGGGTGGGAATGTGATCATTTGGGAACATTTATTTTGGATTTTTGGACACCCTGAGGTTTATATATTAATCCTGCCTCTGTTTGGTGCATTTAGTGATATTTATTCTACCTTCTCAAGAAAACGCTTGTTTGGTTATTCTGCGATGGTTTTTGCAACCGTTTTAATTGGCTTTTTAGGCTTCATGGTATGGGCTCACCACATGTTCACTGTGGGGATGGGACCTGTTGCAAACTCGATCTTTGCTGTAGCCACAATGGCAATCGCTGTACCTACAGGTATTAAAATATTTAACTGGCTGTTTACCATGTGGGGCGGAAATATCAAAATGACGTCAGCTATGCTTTGGTCTGTTGCCTTTATTCCATCCTTTACCATTGGTGGGATGACCGGAGTAATGCTAGCCGCTGCTGCTGCCGATTACCAATATCACGATACGTACTTTGTAGTCGGGCACTTCCACTACGTTATTGTAGGTGGTGTAGTATTTGGAGCCTTTGCAGCGATTCATTATTGGTGGCCGAAAATGTTCGGTAAAGTACTTAATGAAAAACTTGGTAAATTAGCCTTCTGGCCGTTCTTTGTTGGTTTTCATTTAACATTCTTTATTCAGCATTTCCTAGGACTAATGGGTATGCCGCGCCGTTACTGGACGTATCATGAAGGATTAGGACTCGATACCGGGAACTTGATTAGTTCTATCGGAGCCTTCTTCATGTTTATTGGAACCTTAATATTCGTAATAAACGTCATTTACACTTCCGTAAAAGGAGAGAAAGTGGGAGGAGATCCATGGGATGGAAGAACGCTGGAATGGTCAATTCCGTCACCGCCTCCTCACTACAATTTTGCGCAGACTCCGCTTGTTCGGGGACTGGATCCTTTATGGATTGAAAAAACGGAAGGTAAGAAGGGAATGACACCTGCAGAACCCCTTGGGGACATTCATATGCCTAACGCATCCATTCTTCCGTTTACGACATCAATGGGGATATTCATTGCCGGGTTTGGTTTTATTTACCAAACGGAAAGTAAAAGCTATTTGACGCTTATTTTTGTCGGAATGGCAATTACACTCGGTTCGATGCTGACTCGATCTCTCAAGGATGATCTAGGTCATCACATCCCTAAAGAAGAGTTAAAGAAGGAGGCTGGCAGTGAATGAGTCATGAAGATGTTTTAAATCCTAAGGAAATGCCGCGCGAACCGGAAAAAGCCACCCTTGAAGGGAAAAATAAGTTCGTAGGCTTTTGGTTCTTTCTTGGCGGTGAAACCGTTCTATTTGCCAGTCTATTTGGTACTTATCTTGCATTAAATGACTCTACAGTTGGGGAGAATACTGCTGAGAACCTTTTTGGTCTTGATTTAGTATTCATCATGACTATGCTTCTCCTTACGAGTTCATTAACAAGTGTTTATGCTATTTACCATATGAAAAATAATGACTTCGGTAAAATGATGACATGGTTTGTTATAACCATAGTTCTTGGATTTGGTTTTCTGGGCTGTGAAATCTTTGAGTTCACTCACTACATTCATGAATACGAATTTACATTTCGTTCTTCAGCTTTTGGTTCTGCCTTCTATACATTAGTCGGCTTTCACGGAGGACACGTGCTCTTCGGTTTATCATGGATGCTTGCTTTAATCCTCCGCAACGCAAAACGGGGACTTAACCTGTACAATGCACCTAAGTTTTACATTGCCAGTTTGTATTGGCACTTCATTGATGTTGTATGGGTCTTTATCTTTACCGTTGTTTATTTAATGGGAAAGGCGGGTTAATCCATGGCACAAAATACCAAATCGACGCCAAGTCAGCGTATGCAGTTTGAAAAACAGAAGCATAAAGAGGAAATGATTCAGCAAGTGATTAGTTTTGCTTTAATGATTTTGTTTACCCTGGTTGCTTTTGGAATGGTGATCTTTGATGTTAATTCTTACTTCATTATTCCGACTCTACTGTTACTCGCTGTGGTGCAAGTGGTGTTCCAGTTATACTATTTCATGCATTTGAAAAACAAAGGTCATGATATGCCTATGTTAATGATTTACGGTGGGATTGCCGTAGGAACATTGACGATCATCACTTTCACTTCCATTATCTGGTGGTGATGCAAGGAAGGCCGGAAACTATTCCGGCCTTTTTTTACGTCAAGAGATATGGCTAAATTATGAACAATTGTTTTTTTACTAGAGTGGGCTCGTCTTTTTTCTTTGAATTAGTTAGAATGATAAGAGAGCATCCAATAAAATAGAGGTGACAACTATGTGGTTAGAGCTTCATATGTTTGGATTTCGTGCACTATGGAGTCCTTACTATTTCTTGTTTATCTTGTTACTTTCTGCTTTGTATTTTTATATCACCGGTCCTGGCCGAAAAACTGGAGAAGAAAAGCCTTCATTCTTTCAACAGCTGATGTTCTATCTAGGTATGCTTTTGCTGTACATTATCAAAGGTTCTCCTATCGATTTGGTTGGTCATATAATGTTTACCGCCCATATGACCCAAATGGCTTTATACTACCTGTTATTCCCTATTCTCGTGATTAAAGGAATACCAGGATGGATCTGGGAAAAAGTGTTTCATACCAAAGGGATTCGGACAGTGTTGATAATACTTACTAAGCCTTTAATTTCATTGTTGCTGTTCAATGGTTTGTTTTCTCTGTACCACATGCCAGTAGTCTTCGATTTTACAAAATCCAATGTTGTTGCTCATGCGGTGATTGGGACGATCATTTTATTCACTGCCTTTTGTATGTGGTGGGCCGTGTTTACGCCTCTGGAAGAGATGGATACTTTAAGTCCGCTGTTAAAGATTGGTTTTATATTTGCTAATGGTGTATTAATTACACCAGCTTGCGGATTAATTATATTTGCTCACAATCCTTTATATGAAACATACGCCTCTTCAGGTGCATGGATACAGGCAATGAGCCTTTGTGTACCGGCAGGAGTGTTGAGTAACCTCCCAAGCTCACTTAGTGGTCCCGGATTTTTTACAAACATGCCGCTAATTGAAGATCAGCAATTAGGCGGAGTAATTATGAAGATTTCACAGGAGATTATTTTTGGGTTTGTAATCGCTTATATTTTCTTCAGCTGGTTCAATAAAGAGAAAGATACGATTGATCCTCTGCCAAGTCACATTCCTAGTGAATCGTAATTGGCAGAAGGGAAGTCTTTTAGTATTAAGACTTCTCTTTTTATTTCGGTGCTTTAAGCTCAACTGGGCGGAAAGCAGACTTTACATGCAGACGACTGCAAATTAGAAATTACAAAAAGAGAATGATTTTTTGAAATGAGGTGGGAATATGCCATTGTTACCAACCATCAGCACTAGTTTTATTGTTTTAAGTGCTGTCCTTATAGCCATCGGATGGAGTTTAATTATAAACAATAAGCCAACTGCCCATAAGAGAGTGATGATTTGTGCAGCAATTAGCGCTTTACTTTTCTTTATTATTTATTTAAGCAGGACGATCTTTGTAGGAAATACAAGCTTTGGAGGACCGGATGACATTAAAGTTTATTACACCATCTTCTTGATTTTTCATATTTTCCTTGCTACAGTCGGAGGGATATTCGGAATTATAACGCTCCGCTTAGCGTTGAAGAGAAAGATTTCCAAGCATAGAAAAGTGGGTCCGGTTACAAGTATAATCTGGTTTTTCACTGCGGTCACTGGAATCGCTGTATACTTACTTTTATATGTGTTCTATGATGGTGGAAAAACCACTAGCATGATTAAAGCCATTTTAGGCACTTGAATTGAAGATTTGAAAGCAGCGGATGGATATTCCTTTCTGCTGCTTTTTTTTGAGAGAATTGTTTATACTAATATTATAAAAGGTATATAATTGTCGACAACGCATTTAAGTTAACCTGGAGGAGGTGTACGGCTGATGAACACGAAATCAGACCGCATTCATTTTATACCTATTAACGTTGAATTAGCTCAAATGCTTATGAAAAATCCTTTGGCATTTTACTATAAATACCATCTGCCCTGGAATAAAAATTGGCCTCACTATGGTTTGAAAGCGCTTTTACCCCTTTATGTGGAAAATTTGGAAAAGAATAACCTGCAGCTTGGGTTTGGTCCTTGGGTGATGATGGATAATGGAAGAGAACACGTGATAGGGGATATTGGATTCAACGGTACCCCGGATGATGAGGGGATAGTTGAAATTGGATACCATGTAGTAGCTTCCGAGCGTAATCAAGGCTACGCATCAGAGGCTGTAGAGAAAATGTGCACATGGGCGTTTTCACACCCTGAAGTTACTGGTGTGGAGGCACAGTGCGATAAGGATAACATTGCCTCTCAAAAAGTTCTGATTAATAATGGGTTTTACCATACGGGAAGACATCGGGAGATTCTCGTTTTCAAAAAAGAAAAAAGTGCACATGAGAATCGAAAAAAACGAACTAGAAAAGAAAATTAAGAAAGTGATTTTCATTTTAAAACCATTGGACTGCTGATTAGTTTTTTAAAAATGAAAATGAGAAAAAATGGGGATGAAATAGAGGGAGGTGGTTATTTTTATGATTCGTACGAAAGAGGAATTTCTACAATTAGTGAATATAGACGAAGATATGATGCATCTATTAAAAACAGTGAAATCCTTACATCTCCCTGACTGGTGGGTGTGCGCGGGATTTGTCCGCTCAAAGATTTGGGACTACCAGCATGGGTTCAAGGAAAAATCTAAACTGCCTGATGTAGATGTCATTTATTTCCATAAGTCAATGGATAAGGAATCGGAAGATGTTCGAATAGAAGAACACCTGAAATCCCTTCATCCTGACGTACCTTGGTCAGTTAAAAATCAGGCAAGGATGCATCTTAAGAATGGGTTTACACCTTATCAATCTTCTTATGATGCTATTTCGAAATTCCCTGAAACTGCCACTTCTCTCGGACTTTCACTTGATAAGAAAGATAATCTAGTCCTCGCTGCCCCACACGGGTTGGAAGATGCAATACATATGGAAGTTAGACCTACGCCGTATTTTAAGCACACCCACAGAATACATATCTATACGAACAGAGTGAAAAAGAAAAATTGGCAGGACCATTGGCATAATCTTACTATTTATATGCCGTAATGGAGAAATTCTATTTTGTCGGTAGTTTCGTAATCGCCGCAACAAAAAGTATAAGGTGAACACTTTAAGTTAGGATAGAACGGTAGCTGCGATATAAAAAATGCCCGAACCAAGTTAATTTAATGGTTCGGGCATTTAATTTATTAAAATCCTCTTTACCTGTTAAATTTTAAAATTCCATTTAATAATCCCTGCCTCTTTTGCAGAGTTGAATGCGATTACGACAAGAGGTCCAAGGATAAAGCCGACTAAACCTACAAGCTGAAGTCCTAAGTACATGGCAATTAAAGTGGCCAGAGGTGACAGTCCAATGTGCCTGCCCATTACTTTAGGCTCAACCGTGCGTCGGATTGCCAACAAGACAATGGCTAAGATGCCAAGCTTTACCCCTGTAGCAAGGTCACCAGTAATTAACATATAAACAGACCATGGCCCTAAAATTACGATAGAACCTATAATCGGAATAAAGTCAATAATCCAAATGACGAGGGACATAATGATCGCTACTTCGGGTTCAATCCAAAGCAAGCCGATTAACGATACAAAAAAGATAAGAATACTGACTAGAAACTGGGCTTTTAAGAACCCAAACACTACGTAACCAAGGCGAGCGTTCATAAACTTCACTTTTTCTGAGGTAGCTTCTGTGAAGTTCTGATGCATTTTATTGCGGAGTCTGGGAAGTTCCAGCATAAATAGAAATAAGGCAATTAAATAAACGAGAAAGCTCACTAAATACTGAGGAATCTTAGTGGCCACAGCTGCAATATTTGCTAATTGGAGCTTTTCTGAAATGGCCGCTGTCGTTTTGTCTACAGCACCGCTCATTTCATTAGTTACCTTGTCCACAAATTCTCTCGGCATATTTTGCGCGAAACTGTTCATATTATGCTGCCAGTCAATCACAACGCCATTAATCTGATTTACATATAGCGGGGCATTATCTGCTAATTGAACCAGTTGAGTAACGATCCTGGTTATAGCATAAGTGCCTAATAAACTTAATAAGATCAAGAATAATAAGAACACTATAGTGACAGACATTTTTCTATTAATACGGAATCGAAACTGCATCCAGCGTACAGCTGGGTTCAGAAAAAGAGCCGTTACAAAAGCCACTATCAAAGGCACAGAGACTGGAAGGATAAAGTAAGCAGCCACGATAAAGATAAGAGCTAACGTTAATAAAATCCATTGTCGTTTAGTCAAATAACGGAACAATTTATGTAAAGGTCTCCTTTCCAAAATAACTTTTCATTCAAAATATAGCAAATTCCTGGAATCTTGAACAGAAAAGAAGGTCGATGTTTGTCGAAGTATAGTTAAAAAAAGCCGCTCATCATACAGCATGATGTGCGACTAAGGGTCTGCCTGTCAGATCATAAGGATAATGTTTAATGAAAAAGATTTCTTTTTACGTCTGTTATTTATCACGTCTCCAGTGAGAATCTTTTCCTATTTCCTGTACTTTGTTTAGGACTTCTTCATTTCCTTGTTCTTTAGCCCAAGCCATTAGCTTTTCAAGTACTACATGATCTGGAACTTCTGTCACGTATTGAAGAGCAAGCTCTTGAACTTTGCTGACTTTATTTTTTGCTTTTTCTATGAGGCTGTCGGAAAATCCTTCTTCTTCACCATATTCTACTCCGTGTGGATAATAGTGGCGTCCAAGTAACGGCTCCATTAATTGAATGGAAGCATGTCCTGAATCCACATCACCTTCAATAGCATAGCCTTGAATACGGATGTAATAAGTAATGTTCTTCTCTGGCGCATTCAATTTGTAATCGTAGGTCACTCGCTCGTAATCCCAAGAGCCGCCTAAAATAAATCCATTGCTTTCCATGAATTGGGTTAACGGTTTTAAGTCGATAACTAATCCTTCAATTCCCGTATTTTTAAGTCTCATTTTTCCACCTCACAAAGTTGGTATGTATCTAACTTAATATTAATATGAAAAAAGCGAACTTGCAATTGCATCACTGCCCTATTTCATACGGTACTCATTAGTCACTTAATTATACTATAAAAGAGTTCTGCTTGCATGTAATAAATTTAATAATACGGGGACACTATATATTGAAATTCGATTACTTAAGGAGGAGCTATATGAAGACTGTAAAAGATATCATGACAAGTGATGTTTCTGTCTGTCATACGGATGACACCCTTTATGATGCAGCGCGTATCATGAAGCAAAAAAATATCGGAGCCGTTCCAGTTTGTGATACCGAAGGAAACTTAATGGGTATGGTAACTGACCGGGACTTAGTATTGCGCGGCTATGCAGATAAGAAAGCAGAGACTACGCCGATTCAGCAGGTAATGAGTGATCATTTGTACCACGTTGCGAAAGATGCAACGCTGGAAGAAGCAAGTAAGCAAATGGCACAGCACCAAATCCGCAGGCTTCCTGTTGTGGAGAATGGTAAATTGACAGGGATTATTTCTTTAGGCGATTTGTCTATCGATGCCAAATCTGATCATGCTGCAGGCGTAGCTTTGCAGGATATTTCCGAACGACCTGAACTTCATTAAGTAATTCGATGTGCGGCTTGCTGATTATAGCAGGCCGCTTATCTTATGAATGGATTACTTCTGAAAAATTCATCATTTAGTAATTTTAGTCCAACCCTTCGAAATTTATGGTTTTATGTTATTTTATTCATAGAGAAGTTTATCTGAACTATAATTGGTATTAGAGTGATAATACGAGGAGTTTTACGAAATGAAGAAGTTTTTCCTAGTGGTATTTGTTTTTCTTATTGGGGGAGCAATACTCATGGCTCTACCGGAAAATAATGAGCCCGACGAGACTGATAACGATACCAATGCAGTCACCTATTCAGATCAGACGACCCCTCAGAGAGAGTCATCTTCGAAAGTAGCGAGCGGTTCATTTTTTCAATGGATGGGGGCTTCTTCAGAGGAACTAATCGGAGAGTTTGGGGAACCAGTCCGAATTGAAAAAAGCGGCTACGGCTATGAGTGGTGGACCTTCAATCAAGGTGAAAATGAGTATAATCAATTTGGTATTAAAGATGGTACCGTGGTAACCGGTATAACTTTCAGTACTCAAGATAAAGATCCTCCATTTAATATTGGAGATCCTTATGCCAAACTCCAAAAACAATTTTCATTTAAAAAGGAATTCAGCCTCTCGAGTGAAGGAGATTATAAACTGGAGCTAAACGCAAATGATGTAAAAGCTCGCCCGCTTATTTCACTGAACGATCATTGGACAGCGCAATTATATTTTGATACTTTCACTAATCAGTTAATAGCGGTCAGGGTTTTGCGCAATGATATTCTTTTAAAGCTTCAGCCTTATAAAATTGTTTACAGAGGCCAGCTGCCACAATCCGAGAATCTTTCCAATGAAGAATGGGATCAAATAGAAGATGGTATGGAACGACAGGTCTTTTCGATGACAAACTTTATAAGAAGAGAGCATAATGCAGGTAACCTGACATTGCTTCCTAAGGCATCCCAGGTGGCTTTTCTCCATAGTCAGGACATGGAGACTCGTCAGTACTTTTCTCATGTCTCACCTGATGGAAACGGTCTGAAAGAAAGGTTGCAAAACGGTCAGGTCAATTACGTGATGGCGGGGGAGAATATTGCTTCCCAGTATGTCGATGCAGCAGCAGCTATCCACGGCTGGCTGAACAGCTCTGGTCATAGAAAGACGATGCTTGAGAAGAAATATACCCACATCGGAGTGGGTGTGTATCACCGCTATTATACACAGGATTATGTCACACTTCCATGAACGTGGGCACTTCTTCTGCATAGGCTATAGAGTAGTTCTAATAGTGAGGTGTGACCAACATGAATACTGATGCATTACACCCTAGTGTGAAAAAGTTTAAAGAATTTGTAGACGATAATCCAAGGGTTAAGGAGCAATTACGGAAAAATCACAGCTACATCCAGAGTTATTATGAAAAATGGATGATTCTTGGAGAAGATGACCCATTTTGGGATTCCCTGCCTAAAGTGAGAAAAGGCGGCCAGAATAACAAGAAGGACTGGATGAAACAGCTGGGAGAACTTATGCAGGATGTGAATTGGGAGGAAGTCTCCAAACATATTGAGGAGCTGAATGGAGCAATCGGGCAGATTCAGCAATTAATCACCAACGTTAAACAGGAAAGCAATGTAAAGCGCAGACAAATTGAGTACCCCTATTATTAATGCTTGACTAGCTGCAGTAGTATCTTTGTAGTTGAATCCTCGATCATACAATACTCCGCTTAGAAGAAGTGAAGCTAAATAGAGGTTTAGGAAATCTTCTGCGGCCCCGCATGATATGGCGGGGCTGTCTTATGTTAATGTACCCGTTCAAGCAAGAGAAATGGCAGTAAATCTCCCCTATCCAAAAAAAGAAACCCCAGTAAAAGGAAATCCTGATTTCATTCTGTCTTAGTATTTGATATGATAAAGGTGGAGGTGGACAGCAATTATGCTAGCTACAATAGAAATTGTCGATTTGCTTGACCGTTCAGAATTAATAGGTCAAATGGTGATGGAATCAGAGACAATGGTTCATTATCAACAGTCGAAACTCGAACTTGAAGAAGACCAGGATGCCCAAATTTTAATAAAGAAATTTCAAGATATAAAAGAACATTACGAGGATGTACAAAGATTTGGACGCTACCATCCCGATTATAACAACATTATGAAACGCGTCCGCAGTGTGAAACGGGAGATGGACATGCATGAAAAGGTCGCCCAGTATAAGAAGGCTGAACGAGAAGTACAGAAGCTGCTGGATGAAATTAGCCAGAGTGTAGCCTTCAGTGTGAGTGACCAAATTAAAGTTCCAAGGAATGGCATGGCATTAACAGACTCAGGCTGCGGATGTGGAAGCGGCGGCGGATGCGGCTGCGCATCATAACTAAGGATTCGTAAATCGAATGCAGTCGTCACATAGATTTCCACAGCAGAACATCTTTCTTTGCGGCACTAAAAAACGTATCCTGTAAACATATTCTGCCTGATTCTTACGCACAAAACTCATCGTAAGAGTCAGGCTTTTCCCTTTCATTCCCTTTGCAGCGGCACGTTTAATTTCGTTTTCTATGACCTCCCTCGGATTCTCTGGGTTGGGCAGGACGTACAAAAATGGAAGACCTGCATAAGTTTTAAAACGAACTTCTTTCAAGTAGTCTGACTCAATGAGCTGTTTCTGGAATATTTGAAATGCTCGTTCGTGATCTGTTAATATTGTCATCCTCTCACACCTTTCATCATCCATGCAGGATTGCCCTAAAGGGTTGGATTTGATAAAATAACTACAAATACTTTATAAAGTAGGGAGTAGCCATGAGAACGAAACGGCAAGGTATGGTTGTCTATTTTCAACACATGAAGAATATTAGACAAATTAAAAAGCATGGACACTTAATTCACGCCTCGAAGAAGCTGAAATATGCTCTTGTTTATGTAGATCAAGAAGAACTTGAAGAAAAAATGGAAAAGCTGGAGCGTTTACCATTTGTTTCCCGAGTTATTCCTTCGCTTAAACCTGAGGTGCGGACAGAGTATGAAAATGCTAAACCTGATAAAGCAAAACAGTATGATTACAAAATGGGGATTTAAACAATTGGCGTTCGTGACCTTCACGAACGCTTTTTTAATGGATAGTGGATGGGTTCATTTCATTAACAAATAAGTATCCAGTGTCAGTGTCAGCTTATTATATTAATACAATTAGAAATTAGGATAGCGGCGGAAGGAATTTATTTGTTCTTAGAATGCCAATTAAATGCTGATAAAACAAATCTATTTCTGGAAATAGGTTGGATGGTTTTATCGTGAATTCTGCGATTTTCTTATCTGCTCGCTCTGTCATTTCTTTGAATAATTGATATCTCTGATTTGGTGTTTCGTGCGGGTTCGGAATACCTTCTCTGCAAATATAAATCGGCTGGAATTTATCTTCTAATGCTGGATGCATGACGAGGGCAAAAGAAGCGGCTGACTTCCCGTTTTTTTCGCAATAAAAGGCAATAGCATGCTGGATCCTTCCTGGCATTCGATTACCTAATTCAATTAACTCATATAAATCGGAGTATCCTTCTCCGAGTTCAATAAATTTCTGCATCATTTTGGATCTTCCTTTCTATCTTACCTCCATTTACTTTAGCATGGATTGGTATGGCTGGGGAAGGTGCATTCGATTTTCACTCAGGGACATTTTTACATAAAAAAATAGGGCTGTCCATATGAACAGCCCTGCTTTTTTGAATCAGTTATGAGACAAAAAAGTAAAGGGAGAGGAGAAACCGGAGGAAGAACTTATGGGGATTTAAGTCTTCTCCGTTTTCAGAAGCAGTAATCTGCTTCACAAGCTAGTATGACCGCGTAATGAACGGTTTATTCAATTCAAGTAAAGAATTTTCCTTTTTTCTTGATTTTAAAAGTGGATATTGTTTTGAATTACAAAATGCTAATTCGAAATTAAGTCTTGAAGTTAAGTGCAGGATTGTGTAAGACTTCATTTCGAGACATTTGTTGAGATTGCAGGGGCTGCGGGGAACGACTCGCTTTCCGCGGGCGGGCGATGCAGCTGGGCAATTTATTTCCCCGACCTCGACTCACTGTTAACCGTTTCGGAAATCGTTTATATCTTCTAGATGTCTCAAAACTGAGTCTTCCAGATATGGGAATAAGAAATTACATTAGATCTAAACCTAATCATTGAGTAACCAAAATTCCTATTAAATGACAAAACTTACGTTTAAGAGGGGGAATTTCCTGCTCCCGCAATTTTATGGTAGGATTATGGAGAACGCTGTCAAAAGAGGTGTATAAGTCATGAGAGTCATTGCAGGAGAACATAAAGGAAGGCAGTTAAAATCTGTCCCTACCCATAAAACACGACCCACCACAGATAAAGTGAAAGAATCAGTTTTTCACATGATCGGCCCCTTCTTTGAAGGCGGATCAGCTCTTGATCTTTTTGCCGGAAGCGGTGGATTAGGCTTGGAAGCGTTAAGCCGTGGTATAGATACCTGTGTATTTGTCGATCAACAGCAAAAAGCTATTCAGACCATCTATGAAAATTTAGAGATTCTGGATTTAAAAGAGCGGTGCGAGGTTTTTAAAACAGATGCCTGGCGTGCTATAAAAGCAGCAAGCAAACGTGGGTTATCGTTTGATTTGATTTTCCTCGATCCACCTTATAAAAAGTTTTCCTATAAAGAATTAATGGAAAAACTGTTAGATAGCCAGCTGTTAGCTGAAGGTGGTGTCATTGTGTGTGAACATGATGCGAGTGAGGAAATTCTTGATGCAGCAGGGCGTCTGCAATTGGTGAAATCAGAAAGATATGGAAGCAACATTGGAGTATCGATTTATAGTGAAGGAGCGTTAACATGACACGTTTAGCAATTTGCCCAGGAAGTTTTGATCCAGTTACATATGGTCATTTGGATATTATTCAACGTGGGGCGAAAGTTTTTGACCACCTTATCGTGGCCGTTTTTAATAATCAGAGCAAGGCGCCTTTATTTGATGTAAATGAAAGAGTGCGACTCATTAAAGAAGTGACTGCAGATATGGAGAATGTATCCGTAGATTCTTGCAGTGGTTTATTAATGGATTATGCGGAAGAGAAGAATGCTCAAGCGATTATTCGAGGCTTGAGAGCTGTCAGCGACTTTGAATATGAAATGCAGATTACTTCTATGAATCGCAAGTTAAATGAAAAGATTGAAACGTTTTTTATGATGACCAATAATCAATATTCTTTCTTAAGTTCGAGTATAGTTAAAGAGGTAGCGAAGTATCGGGCGAATATTTCAGATTTAGTCCCTCCTTCAGTAGAAGAAGCCTTAAAGGAAAAATATCAGTAATTCAGCCGCTGCAGGGGTATCTGCAGCGGCTGTTAATTTTCAATCGTTCTTCTCTTCCATTTGAGTAAAGTCATCAGCCCGATCGTTATGATCGTTAACAAAGGACCGTAAACTTGAAACTCCTGAAAGATCGGAAAAGTAAAGGGCTGTGGAGGTGTCGTACTGGGAAGTGTGGTGGTTTGTAATGCATGAGATGGACCGTAAAAATGGTAGAGAATAACCATAAGCATTGCGGCAATTGCACCATGAGCGAGGCGGGCAAACGCATAAGGTTTGAAGCGAATATCAGAATCAGCCAGGATACTGGCGATTTGCGCCTGGATCGATAATCCATGAAATCCAAGAATAAAGCTGACGAGAATAAGCTGAGCGAGCAAGCTGTTATTTGTGGAGGTTACGGCACCAATTCCAGTTGTCATTTCAAGCAGTCCTGCTATAAGTGGAATGTGGAAGCTTGCTGGTAAAGCAGTGAACTGGAGCCAGTACGTAAATAGATGAATGGCTCCCGTCTGCTTTATTAGTTCAGTAATTACGGAAAAGAGCATGATAAATCCGCCTACCATTAGTAAAGTATCCACGGATTTTATTACGGAGTCCCCCATTAGCCTACCTATGGTTCGTCCATCTTTTAACCGGGAAGAATGCATCGTTTCAAAGACCCTCCGCAACGAAGCTGGAGGAGCCTCTTCGCTTACTTTGTCTTCTTTTCGTTTATAAAACCTCATAAGTACCCCGATAATAAAATTCCCTCCGTAGTGAGAAAGGGCAAGCAGCAGACCAAGTGAAGAATTGTGAAAAAAACCTACGGCAACCGCCCCAAATAAAAAGAGTGGACTGGAAGCATTGGTGAATGCCACTAGTCTTTCGGCTTCAATCCGGGTAACTTGTCCGCTCTTCCTTAAATCAACTGTCCATTTTGCTCCAGAGGGATAACCGCTGGCCATGCCCATTACCCATACAAACCCCCCTGCTCCGGGGACATTAAATAATGGCCGCATTACTCTTTCACACAACGCACCCAGTCCATGTACCACTCCAAATCCAATCAGCAGCTCAGCTGTAATGAAAAAGGGGAGTAAAGCAGGAAATACAATCTCCCACCAGAGATTTAAGCCTCTTAAACTGGCTGTTAACGCTTCTTTTGGAAAGAAAATAAGTGCAAATGTCAGTCCCAGTGATAATGTTGTGAGAAATAAGGTTTTTAATCTGGCAATGATAAGCCCCTTCTTTCCATTTACAGTTTTCTGTACTTCTAAAATCATCCATAGTAGAATGAAAATATATTTGGACCACTCACCGATTGTGCGTATCTCTATTTCAATATGTACGCTCATATGTGGTTGATTTATGCCATAAAATAAGTGCAAAGATGAGACGTCAAGGAGAGATGATAGGTGGACCGTCCTAAGATTGGATTAGCCCTTGGTTCCGGGGGAGCTCGCGGATTTTCTCATTTAGGTGTCTTGAAAGTTCTTCACGATCACGGGATTCCTGTGGACTTGATTGCCGGGAGCAGCATGGGAGCTTTAGTCGGTTCTTTTTTTGCTGCTGGACAGACTATTGATAATTTATACAAATTAGCCTTCACCTTTAAGCGGAAGTATTATCTTGATTTTACTGTTCCCAAAATGGGGTTTATTCAGGGGCGCAGAATAAAGGAATATATCCGTTTATTTACATTTGGTAAAACGATTGATCAATTTAATTTGCCTATGTCAATCATAGCGACAGATCTTTATGCTGGAGAGAAAAAGATTTTCACTGATGGACCTGCTAGTGAAGCGGTCCGTGCCAGTATTGGGATTCCAGGAATTTTCGTGCCTGAAAGGATTAACGATCGTTTGTATATTGATGGAGGGGTAATGGATCGTGTCCCTGTTTCTGTAGTGAAGAGTATGGGGGCAGATATCGTAATCGCTGTAGATTGTGCCCATTTCGAAGCGGACCCTAATATCACTTCCATTTATGATGTCATCATTCAAAGCATTGATATTATGCAGGATGAATTAGTAACAGCTATGGGTGTTTCCTCTGACGCGGATGTTATGATCAGACCGGATGTTTCTAAATATAGTTCGCGGTCTTTTACCAACATACAGGAAATTGTCACGGCAGGAGAAACAGCCGCAGCGTCACAAATTAAACAAATACAGCAAAGGATGGCAGATTGGAAGGAGTCTTAAGTTATGAAAGGGAATAGAGGAATAGTTATTACCGGGATTATTGCAATCCTGATCGTGGCCTTTTTAGGGGCGTATCGTCTCCCTTATTACGTTTATAAACCTGGAAGTGCAGATGCCCTCAATCCAATAGTTGAAGTAGCGGACGGGTATAAAAGTAAAGGAGATATGCATTTAGTCACAGTGAGAGGTGGCCGGGCAACTCCCATACAATGGATTATCGCAAAAATTCGTCCCTACCATGAAATTTACCCGTTAGATCAAATTCGCCCGAAAGGCATCTCTGAGGATGAATACTTTCAAGCTCAGCTGCAAATGATGGAGTCTTCGCAAGAGGCAGCAAAGGTCGTCGCTTATAAAGCAGCGGATAAAAAAGTAGACATTAATTATGACGGGGTATTTGTCGTTCAAACTCTTAAAGGGATGCCGGCTGAAAAGAAGCTAAAGACGGGGGATCAAATCACCAAAATTGATGGTAAAAAGATTAAAGAATCAAGTGATCTTATAGATTATGTGGATGGTTTAAAAGAAGGTGATGAAGTCTCTCTTACGATAAAACGTAAAGACGATATATTAACGAAAGATGTAAAGCTCGCTCCATTTCCTAGTGATCCTGATCGGGTTGGCGTGGGGATTTCCCTCGTTACTGATCGTTCAGTGGATGTAGACCCGGAAGTTAAGGTCAAGAGTGGAGAAATCGGCGGACCTAGCGCAGGGCTGATGTTTTCCTTGGAAATGTATGACCAATTAACGAAAGCAGATTTAACGAAAGGCTATCAAATCTGCGGTACGGGTGAAATCAGTTATGATGGAAAGGTAGGCAGAATTGGCGGTATTGACAAAAAAGTAGTGGCAGCGGATAAAGCCGGGTGTAAAATATTCTTTGCTCCAAATGAAGAAGGAGCGAAGGATTCTAATTATCAAGTGGCGAAGAAAACTGCTAAAGATATTGGAACGGATATGAAAGTAGTGCCTGTAGACACATTTGAAGACGCTTTGAATTATTTAAAGAAATTAAAAGCTGCATCCTAAGTAAAAGCCCATCAGCGTTTTAGCTGATGGGCTTTATTAGTCCTGGACCACAAGAGGAGCATGATATTCTCCCTGCAGCGCTTCCACTCTTCTTTCAGCATTTAAAATACTATAATAGGCGATCGATGCTTTTTCCTCGAGATCAAGCATCGGGTGATCCAAGTGCTGAGGCTGAGTGACCAGAGGAATACGCATTTGTTTCTTTATCTGATTTAAATAAGCCTGACCTGTATGGTTCATTCCGAGTAATCTTACATAAGGTGGAATAGGTTCATCCAGCATTACACGGGCTTCTTCTTTTGTCGTTCCAATAAGGATATGAGCGAGTGTCCGCTGTAATCTAGTCCACGTATATCTTTTAGTTTTTAAACGTTCCATAAAATCAAGGAAGCTCACCGACCGTCGGATCGTACGTTTGATTCGGTATTCAAGTCCTTCATCGACTCCGTGAATTGCCCGTAAATCTGCTTCCTTTAGGGTGAGAATTTTATATTGCAGCAGCTGAAAATAATCTTCCCAGCTGTGCCACATCTTCATTTTCTCTTTATATTGAATAAGTTTATCTTGAGTAATAGATGGAATCGCGGAGGATATGTCATCCGTCAGCGAAGATTGTAGAAGGAGTTCTTTACGAATGCTTGTAGCACTGGCAATACTGCCTCTGATGGTTTCCTCATGAAACTGATTGCTTGTCCTCTGTATCGTAAGCGGCTGAACTAATCGGGAAAGATTGAGAATTTGTTTTACATAACTGTAGCCTAATATGTTATTGGGCATCGAGAGATCCATTTTCCCTTCAGTCAGGCCGATACTCTTGTAACCTAACCTTGATGCCTCAGGAAACGAATAGCCTCTGTTTAGGTATTGACGAACGGTATCATGATAGGCTGGTGCTTTGGCGTTATAAATTTCGTTCGCTTCGATAAAATCATCGATCGAACCATGTTCACTACCGAAACAAATTGAATCAACGCCAGTTTCAGCGAGAATATTTACTGCACCTTTACTGAAGTAGTCACTATGCTCCACGGCATAGATACAGGGAAGTTCCAGGACTAAATCAGCACCTGAGTGCAAGGCTGCTTCCGCTCTGTGCCATTTATCGATGATAGCAGGTTCGCCTCGCTGCAGGAAATTCCCGCTCATTACTGCAATCATACAATCAGCTTCTGATACTTGTCTGGACTGTTCCAAGTGATAACGGTGTCCATTGTGAAACGGGTTGTATTCTACAATTACTCCACAAGCCTTCATCGAAGATCTCACCTCACAGCTATATTTTTGTTCATATCTATTGAACGTGCGTTTTGTTTATTTTATCATGAAGAGGCGGAAAATTCGCTTGAAGCCAATAAATTTTGATATTTTTGGTAAAATAAACAAGAAAGATATTTTACAAGGGTGTAAAGAAAAAATGTTGACAAATGGGTAAAATCCTTTTACAATAACTCTTGTTGCCATGAGGTGATAACAATGAAATTTCCTCTACAAAAACTCAATCAAAGCGGCGATCAGCCCTTTATATTTGAAGATGATGTAGATATTCAAGAACTAGAGGATATGAACAATGACATTCGCAGGATAGATCCTGTTCATGTGAAGGGTCAAGCGAACCTTCACGGGGAAGAAGTCACGGTAAACTTTTCAATTGATGGTGAAATGATTTTACCTTGTGCTAGAACACTGGTTGATGTGAAATACCCTTTTCACATTGACGCGTTAGAAGTGTTTAGTTTATCTCCCTATGTTGAAGGGGAAGATGACTCGGAAGTTCATCCCGTTCGTGGAGAAATGCTTGACTTAACGCCTTATATCAAGGAAAATGTACTATTAGAGGTTCCGACCCGTGTGTTTTCAGAGAACGATAAGGCTCATGATCAAGCCCCCCAAGAAGGGAAGGGCTGGCAGGTAGTTTCCGAGGAAGAGCAAGGAAATAAAATCGATCCTCGAATGGCTAAGCTGCAATCATTATTGGATGATGAAGACAACAAATCAGAAAATCAGTGATGGTTTTCAAGTTGTAATAAAAGGAGGTGTACAACATGGCAGTACCTAAGCGTAAAACTTCTAAAAAAGTGAAGAACCAACGTCGTACTCACAAGAAATTGCATGTACCTGGAATGGTCCTATGTGAAAACTGTGGAGAGTACTCAAAACCACACCATGTTTGCAAATCTTGTGGACAGTATAATGGAAAGCAAGTAGTTGAACAGTAGTAATAGGAAAGAGCCTGATGTTTCAGGCTCTTTTTTTGTTGTCTGGAAAATTATATAATAAGAAAGCTTGTACTGGGTAGGCAGAATAAAGGGTTTACTATTTAATAAGTGTACATTCAAGGGGGAGGTTGGGTATGAAAGAGGTCATATTACATTGGCATGAGGAAGGTTATGCGTCCATCATGCTAAATCGTCCAAATAAATTGAATTCGATCACACCGCAAATGACAGAAGATTTACATAACGCTCTCGAGGAGGCTTTAAAATTTGAAGAATTAAAGTTTCTTATTGTTACAGGAGCAGGGGAAAGAGCATTTTGTTCAGGTGGAGATTTGAATGAACTTCACGGAGACCTTAGTGCTGACGATGCCTATCAAACTCTGCACCCTATGAAAGAGGTCTTGCTGAAACTTGCTCTTTTCCCTGTACCTACCATTGCTATATTGAATGGAATTGCCCGGGGAGGCGGCTGCGAAATAGCGACAGCCTGTGATTTCAGGTATGGTTTAGCGGATGGGGAATATGGGTTTGTCCAGGCCAACCTGGGGATTTGCCCTGGCTGGGGAGGAGGGGCCTTATTATATAAACGGATTCTTCCTGTTCATGCCGCCCTATGGCTGATGCAAGCTAATCTACATAAGGCAGAGGATACGCTTCATTCAGGCTGGCTGCACAAAATAATTACGAAATCAGAAATAAAGGGAACAGAGATATTGAAGGATTTCCTCAACAAAACACCCGCGCAATTAAGGTGGTTCAAACAGCAGTACTTATCTGAAATAAACGCAGCTGAATTGAACAGACAGATGGAACAGGAAGTGAAACAATGTGCTTCGCTCTGGGAATCTGAAGAACATAAACAAGCTGTACAAAACTTCTTAAAAACAAGAAAAAAGTCTTAAATGCTATTCTATCAACCTTCTGTTGTGCATAACTATAAACAAACGATAGAGGAGGGATGGTATGGACGCCCCGAGACAAGATGCCTGGAAGGAAGAGGAAGATACTCTTTTGGCAGAAACGGTTCTCAAATATATTTGTGAAGGGAAGACTCAACTCGAAGCATTTCAGGAAGTAGCTGAACGTCTTCGTCGGACACCAGCTGCTTGCGGATTCAGGTGGAATGCTACAGTGAGAAAGGATTATCAGAATGAGATTCAAGAAGCCAAGCTGAATCGCAAAGAAAAGCGCGCAGTCTTCGCAACGGCTAGTGCTTTAGATGATCCGCCAATGTCATTAGATGCAGCGATCTCTTTTCTGAAAGAGATGAAGATGAAGCAATACGAAAGCCAAGGCAAGCAAAAGCTTGAATATGAGCTTAGACAATTAAGTGAAGATAATAAACGGTTAAAAGGTCAGCTTAAGCAATTTGAAGCTGCCTGGATGGAAATGGATAAACTGGTTACCTGGGTAAAAGAACGCCATAAAAGTCCATTATAAATATAAAAAGGCCGCTACATCGTTCTTGTAGGGGCCTCATCTATGGGGACTATTCAGTTACTTCTCTTTCCTCAACGCCGGAAGGCATCCAAATTAATGGGTTTTCACCTAAATCCCTTTCCATATCATACTGGGCTTTCTGAAAGTCCATCCTCTCCCAAAAAGCATGAGAGTTGATACGAGGGTTGGTCTTAATTGGAAGCTTATAGCTTTTAGCGAAATCTACTAAGGCTTTTCCGAATCCCTGCTTTCTGTAATCGGGAAGCACCTCTAATTTCCAAAGCTCTAAATAATCCTGCGGAGGAACAAAATAATGGTCATATTTCGCTTGAACGCGGTAAAGACTCATCCTTGCCACTAAAGCGCTGCCATAATATATTCCAAAGAATGGTGACTCACTATCATTTTCAACGATATTACTTTCTAGATCCTCAAGCATGGCCAATTCCTGGTTACCATATTCTTTAAAACGCTTAAATTCTTCAAGTGTTTTATAATTCACCAGCAGTGGCTGAACTTTAATCGTAGCCATCATGACGGATTCCCCTTTCTTATCTGTATCTCCCTCAATTATAATATAATTATTTACATAATGAAACGCACAATTCTCTTCGTGATAAAATTGTCCTACCCTATAATCGTAATTATTTGCTACAATAAACTAAAGAAGACAGACGGTTCAGGGGGGATATCTTGAATATAGGCATTATAGGTGCGGGGGCGATTGGTTTATTAATCGCGGCACACCTGGGCAGAAATAATAGCGTTCATCTGTATGTGAGAAGGAAGGAGCAGAGGGATATACTTAATACTCACGGGGTAGCGTGTGATCGTGCTGAGACCGTCGAGGTTCAGGCTCATTTATTAAGTGATGGTTTTCTCAGACATGATGTAATCCTGGTTACAGTTAAACAGCAACAGGTTGACGAGATTCTTAGTTCAATCAAGCAGCTTCCTGCTCACGTGCCGGTTATTTTTCTGCAAAACGGAATGGGTCACCTTGATAAACTAAGTTTCTTGGTCAACCCAGTGCTGGTGGGGACTGTGGAGCATGGAGCTTTAAAACTCAGTGATCGGGCTGTCAAACATACGGGTTTAGGCACAATTACCATTGCCGCCTATTCAGATGTGGAGGCGGCACATCTTGAACGGTTAGCTTCATGGTTATCAGAACCGGATTTTAAAGTATCCTCCTATCAGGATTATTATGAATTACTGGTGAAGAAATTAATGGTAAATACCGTGATTAATCCTTTAACAGCTTTATTCAGGGTTCGTAATCATGCGCTAACATCCAATCCTTCCATTCGGACGCTCGGATACGAGTTGTGTAAAGAGGCAGCAAGTGTACTGGATCGTTCTCCTGAAACAGAATGGGAAGAAATCCTGCGAATTGCAGAGAACACTGGTGGAAATTACTCATCCATGGTTAAAGACCTCATGGAAAAAAGAACCACAGAAATTGATGCCATTAATGGCTATGTGGCAAAAAAGAGTCAGCATAAACTTCCTTATCATCATTTTGTCATTGAAGCGATTCATGCTTTAGAATTTGCGAATGAAAGAGAGGGAAAAGTATGACAGACTTTTTAATCAGCTCACTGGCCTTGGTCATCACTTTGCCGTTTCCTTTTTTATTTCTCTTTTACTTCTTTGCGCGTAAATGGTACAGGCATAAACAAAAAGCTTTTCATCAGTCTGTAACCGTGACGGCACCAATTTTTATCGTTTCTGTCCATGTTTTGTTATTTGTTTTATTTGAAAGAAGTTTTTTTGCGTATATTATTATTATGCTATTATTACTCCTTGCTTTATCCGTGGTTATTCAGTATAAAGTACACGATGAAATTCGGTTGTTTAAAGCCATAAAGAGCTTTTGGAGACTCAGCTTTTTATTATTTTTTGCCGTTTATTCAAGTTTGTCGCTTTTCGGCCTGATTAATCGAATATTCTTTTCATAAACAGATTAGGTGAAGTTCAGGGAGCTTTTTTGTACAATACATAATGGTACATACCATTATAAGTGTAAATAAAGGAGAAGTTCTTATATGCGAATCGATCCCATTCAAATACAGCCTAATCAGAAAATTGTAAAGGACTATCGTCATGATTTTACTGCAGTAGAAGATAAATTTGACTACCCTCCTTTTGAAAAAGATACGTGGATAAACAGGTGGAATGATCTTCAAGAGCGAGAGTTCAAACGGGAAGAGTTAGCGCGGGTTCTTCATCGAATGAATGATCAATGGCAAGCTCCCTCTTCCGCCTTTCATTCTATTGAGCGTTTGAAGGATAGCCAGAGCACAGTCATAATTGCCGGTCAGCAAGCCGGTCTGTTAACGGGGCCACTGTATACCGTTCACAAAGTGATTTCTATCTTACAGTTAGCTAAGCAAAAGGAAGAGGAACTTAATAAACCTGTTATCCCGGTCTTTTGGATTGCGGGAGAGGATCATGATTTCGATGAGATTAATCATGTCATGTTAAAAAGTGAAAAGCGGATGAAGAAGCATGCCATTCACCAAGAGCCTGAGCATAAATCATCTGTTTCTGACTTGGAAATTGATAAGGACCAAGGGATGGCCTGGCTGAATGAAATTTTCTCCACAGTGAAAGAAACAGAGATCACACAGAGTTTTTATGAACGTACTCTCAAAGCTTTGCAGGAATCTGCCAGTTATACCGATTTCTTTGCTAAATTAATTTACATGTTGTTTCCAGAGGAAGGGCTAGTGCTTGTGGATGCTCATCGTCCTGAGTTACGCCAGTTGGAATCAGGTTATTTCCAGTCCATGCTGGATCATAATCGAGAAATTTCTCAAGGAGTGTATGCTGCTATTCAAAAGAATAAGCAACAGGGCTACTCTGTTTCTCTCGACAGTGACATTACGGATGCGCATCTCTTCTATCATGATGGAGGGGATCGGATTCTGCTGACGAGAACAGATGACCATCACTATCAAGGCAAGAACAATGAAGTGTTCTTCACGGAGGAACAGATAAAAGAAATTGCCGAGAACAGCCCTGAGAAACTGAGCAATAATGTTGTAACCAGACCCTTGATGCAGGAAAGTGTTTTTCCGGTGCTTGGATTTATCGGCGGGCCGGGAGAAGTGAGCTACTGGTCTGTGTTAAAACCTGCATTTCAAGCGTTTGGGTTTCGGATGCCGCCCGTATTGCCACGTCTTTCTTTTACTCTGATTGATCGCAAATCTGAGCAGACGATGTCCAGGCTCCAGATGGAACCTCAACGCAGTGTACAGTCAGGCACGAGAGAAATGAAAATGAATTGGCTTGCTTCTGTCAGCTCTCCGCCAATTGAAAAGCTAAGTGAAGAGGTTAAAGCCGAAATTGATAAGATCCATAAGCCTTTAAGAGCTAAGGCGGCAGAGCTTGGAGCGGATCTAGGCGCTCTCGCTGAGACAAACCTTCATCATTTGTATAAGGATGTTCAGTTTCTAGAACAGAGAATGACAAGAAGACTAGAAGAGAAGTATAAAAAAGAAATTGCCTGTTTTAATGAACTTGATTTACTTATGCATCCAGAAGAAGGCTTACAAGAACGCGTGTGGAGTATATTGCCGTGGGTGAATGAATATGGTATGGACGTTTTCGCAAAAATGAACCACCATCATTTATCATTTGAACACCCTCATTATCTAGTCTTTATATAGAAGTGCTCTCCACTTGCCCCCACCAAAAAACTAGTCAGGAAAACCCTTAAAATCCTACCTTTCGAGGCAGGATTTTTTTATTAGGTAGAGAATGAATAAAAAGTAAGTGGAGAAAAGTGGGGCGATGTGGTAATGTTGTAACAGAAGGTGGGGACAGCTATATGTTCATGGGTGAATATCAACATAACATTGATACCAAAGGGCGAATAATTGTACCCTCCAAGTTTCGTGAGGATCTTGGGGAAAGCTTCGTGTTAACACGAGGTTTAGATCAATGTTTGTTTGCTTACCCTATGAATGAATGGAAGATCCTAGAAGAGAAGCTGAAGAAGCTGCCCCTCACTAAGAAGGATGCCCGTGCCTTCACCCGATTTTTCTTTTCTGGTGCTGTGGAATGTGAAGTAGATAAGCAAGGAAGAATTAATATTCCGCCGCCATTAAGAAAGTATGCAGTTCTTGACAAGGAATGCGTCGTTATTGGTGTATCGAACCGAATTGAATTTTGGAGCGGTGAAAAGTGGGAAACTTATTTTGAAGCTTCAGAAGAATCATTTTCTGAAATTGCAGAGAACATGTTAGATGTTGATATTTGATAGAGAGAGACGAGTGATTTTATGTTTGAACATTACAGTGTATTAAAGTCAGAAACCATTGACCTGTTACATATAAAGCCTGACGGGGTGTATGTGGATTGTACCCTTGGCGGTGGCGGTCATTCAGAAATGATTGCTTCCAGGCTTAATCAACAGGGGAAATTAATCGCATTTGACCAAGATCAAAATGCTTTAAAGGCTGCGAAAGAGAGACTATCAGCTTATGAAGACCGTATTATTTTTGTTCATGCTAACTTTAGAAGGTTAGAAGCTGAGCTGAAGGAGCTTGGAGTTGAGCAAGTAGATGGTGTTCTTTACGACTTAGGGGTTTCAAGTCCTCAGCTCGACGTAGACGATCGCGGGTTTAGTTACCAGAATGATGCTGTTTTGGATATGCGTATGGATCAAACTGCTCCTTTAACAGCGAAAGACATAGTAAATGAGTGGGAGTACAAAGATTTAGTCCGTATCTTTTTTAAATACGGTGAAGAAAAGTTTTCAAAACAAATTGCCAGAAAGATTGAGGCAGCTAGAGCAAGCAGAGAAATAGAAACTACGGGGGAACTTGTAGAACTCATTAAAGAGGGAATACCTGCACCTGCAAGAAGAAAGGGTGGCCATCCGGCTAAACGAGTCTTCCAAGCCATTCGTATCGCAGTAAATGACGAGCTTGGAGCTTTTCAAGATGCTTTGCATCAAGCAGCTCGCGTAACAGCGGTGGAAGGAAGAATTGCTGTAATCACTTTTCATTCCTTAGAAGACCGCTTATGTAAACAAGCCTTCAAAAAATGGAGCTCAAATCCTCCTCTGCCAAAGAATATTCCAATGATTCCTGAAGATAAACAGCCGCCATTTAAACTTATTACCAGGAAGCCAATCATAGCAGAAGAAGATGAACTAGAGGATAACAGACGCTCACGTTCGGCGAAGCTTAGAGTTGTTGAAAAGATAAAGCCGTGGTCTAAAGAATTTCAATTTGAAGAAGGGTGGAAACAAACATGAGTGCAGAGCAAGTGAGAAAGCAGCAGCCTTTACAACAGCCTGAAAGAAAGAAACAGGTAAAGGTAAAGGTCCATAAACAGAAATGGATAAGTACCGGTGAAAAATTTCTGTATTCGATTGCTACAGCGGCCGTAATTGCCACTTCTGTATTTTTAGTTCATTTCTCAGCTTCCACCGATGGACTCAACCGGGACATCCAGCACTTAGAAGAGAAAATTGATGCCCAGCAATCTCAAAATGAGAATCTGGCTTATCAAGTGAAAGAACTTAGCAATCCAGACCGTATTTTAAAAATTGCCAAAGAAAATGGATTATCTATAAAGAATTCAGTTGTCAAACAAGCGGGTAAAGTAACCAATTAAAAAGCTGGGTGATGCATGATGAAGAGTTCCAATACCCATAAAGGCGCAGCATTATTAATTATCGTTTTTTCGCTGATATTTCTAGTCATTGCAGGCCGCTTTCTGTACATTGAAACAACTTCAAGTGTCGAAGGTGTCAATTTGAAAAAATGGGCGGAAAAGGCACGAACAAGTACGTATGAAATTGATGCAGATCGAGGTAAAATTTTTGATAAAAATGGAATGGTTCTTGCTTATGATCGACCAACCTATCGAATCTATGCTATTGTAGATCCGGCGTATTCCGACAATTTAGAGGAGCCAAAGCATGTGACAGATCCTGAAAAGACTGCTTCCGTGCTGGCTCCTTTATTAGATATGGATGAGACGGAAATAGAAAATAGAATCGAGAAGGGGATCGATGAAGGCCGCTTTCAGGTGGAGTTCGGTACTCAAGGCAGAGAATTATCGCAAGACAAAATGGAAGAAATTAAAGATAAAAAATTAAGCGGGATTCAATTTGAAGAAGAAGCGAAAAGATATTATCCAAACGGGATGTTCGCTTCCCATGTTCTAGGATTTGCCCGCACGCAAGACGGGAAAATCAAAGGGATTACGGGTATTGAAAAACAGATGGAAAAGTACTTAAAAGAGAAAAAAGGGAAAATCAGCTACGAAAGAGATAAATACGGCACAAAACTCCTTGACCCTAAAGAAGTGATGACGAAGCCGGATGATGGAGAAAACGTATATTTGACCATTGATCAGAAAATCCAGACATTTCTGGAGGATGCAATGAGCCAGGTGGATGACCAATATCACCCGCAGAAAATTATGGCAGCGGTTATGGATCCGAAAACAGGTCAGGTGCTTGCTATGAGTAACCGGCCAAGTTATAATCCAAATGATATTGGGGACGTTGATAACTGGTACAATGACCTGATCTCTTACCCATTGGAACCGGGGTCGACCATGAAGATGTTCACCTGGGCTTCCGCTATGGAGGAAGGTGTCTACAAAGGCGATCAGTTATATAAGTCAGGCTCATTTAAAGTAACCAAAAATTCTGCCGAAATTCATGATTACAATCAAACCTGGGGTAAGATATCCTATGATGAAGGGCTACAAAGATCTTCAAACGTTGCTGCGGCAAAATTAATGTGGGATGTTCTAGGTCCGGCTAAATTTCGTAATTATTTGTCAGACTTCCATTTGGATCAACCTACAGGAATTGATCTGCCAGGAGAAGAAAAAGGGAAAATTCTATATGAACGGCCGATTGAGAAAGTGACTACTTCATTTGGTCAAGGCACTACTGTTACACCAATCCAGCTTATGACTGCGGCCACTTCGATTGCAAATGATGGAAAAATGATGCAGCCGTATGTATTAAATAAAATAACTTCTAGTGAAAATGGTAAAACCATTAAAAAGACCGAACCCAACGTTATAGGAAAACCAATTTCGAAGGAAACCGCCTCAAAAATGCGTGACCTTCTTGGGACTGTCATCACTGGCAAGCATGGTACGGGAGCGGACTATAAATTAAGTGATTTCTCAGTGGCTGGGAAAACGGGAACCGCTCAGATCCCTGGAGCCGGCGGCCAATACATGTATGGTCATCAGAATTATCTCTTCTCCTTTATGGGTATGGCACCTAAGGAAGATCCTGAACTGTTAATGTATGTTGCGGTAAAACAGCCTGATTTAGCGGGAGATGAAAGTGGTTCTGAACCTGTCTCTTACATTTTTGACACGGTTATGGAAAATAGTCTGCATTATTTAGATATTCAGCCTGATAAGAGCAACGATCAGCAAGTGAAGGAGCACTCCATTGAAGACGTCAGTCGGTTAACGCCGAGTAAAGCCGAAGCTAAACTCAAGGAAACTTACAAAAATGTTACGGTTATAGGAAAAGGCGGAGATGTGGTTGGTACTCTTCCAGAGGCAGGAACAACTTTACTTACGGATGAAAGAGTAATGATTATCACTGACCAGCCTGCGATGCCTGATGTTAAAGGTTGGTCCTTACGAGATGTTCATCGCTTAGCTCAAGAATTTCATTTGAGAATTGAAACGATGGGCAGCGGTTATGTAACAAAGCAAAGTATCGATCCAGGAACTAGATTGAAAAAAGACGGTTATCTAGTAGTCGAACTGGAGCCGCCACAATAAACAAGCCATTCCCGGCAGTGTTCTAATCGTTTCTCAATTGCATATAGTGATACAAGCTGACTCTACTGAACTATTAAAGGAGTTATGGTTATGAAACGAGTATCGCAAGTAATTGTCAGGAAACGATTAGTCACTGTTTTTCTTGTGGGAATGGTTATTTTTATGGTTATTGCAGGAAGACTGGGTTATGTCCAGTTTGTGTTGAGTGATTTTCTTATTAACAAAGCTGAAGAGTCCTGGAGCCGGGATATCACGTTCGAGCCAGAACGAGGGAAAATTTTAGATGCGAACGGAGAAGTACTAGTCGGGAACCAGTCAGCCCCTACAGTTATGGTAGTCCCGCGGCAAATAAAGGATCCAAAGGCAACAGCTGAGCAGCTCGCCCAGATACTAAATATGAGTGAAGAAAAAGCGTACAAGCATGTAACCAAGAAGATTTCGATTGAAAAGATTCATCCGGAAGGGAGAAAAATTTCAGAAGAACAAGCAGAGGCCATCCAATCTCTTGCTATGCCGGGAGTGTACATAGCCGAGGACTCTGAAAGGTATTATCCGCACGGAGCCTTTCTTTCCCATGTTTTAGGGTTTAGCGGTATCGACAATCAAGGTCTTTTAGGATTAGAAGCTTATTACGATGACCAGCTGAAAGGGGAAAAAGGAGCCCTCTCATTTTTTTCCGATGCTAAAGGAAAGCGTATGCCGGATATGGCAGATACCTACACCCCTCCTGTAGATGGAGAAAATTTGCAGCTTACTATTGATTACCGGGTGCAATCCATTGTGGAAAGGGAGCTGGATTTAGCCCAGGCAAAGTACAATCCGGACGGGGCGGTTGCGATCGTTGTGGATCCTAAAACGGGTAAAGTAGTGGCGATGGCTTCGCGGCCGAATTTCGACCCAGCTAATTACCAGGAGGTTAAACCCTCCGTATACAACCGGAATTTACCTGTTTGGAGCACATATGAGCCGGGGTCTACCTTTAAAATAATTACGCTCGCAGCTGCTTTGGAGGAAAACAAGGTCGATTTAGAAAAAGACCAATTCTTCGATTCAGGAGCAGTTAAAGTAGACGGGGCTACGCTGCATTGCTGGAAACGCGGGGGGCATGGAAGTGAGAGCTTCCTGGAAGTTGTCCAGAATTCCTGTAACCCGGGTTTCGTGGAACTTGGCCAGCGGCTCGGTAAAGATAAATTATTTGAATATATTGACCGATTTGGCTTTGGTCAGAAAACCGGGATCGATTTAGAAGGAGAAGGGAAAGGTATTCTGTTTAACCCCGATAAAATCGGTGCAGTAGAGCAGGCAACCACGGCATTTGGACAAGGGGTCTCGGTAACGCCGATTCAGCAGGTTATGGCCGTAGCAGCTGCCGTAAACGGTGGTTATTACTATGAGCCTTATGTCCGTCAAGCTTGGCTAGACCCCTTAACTGGGAAAGTACTCGATAAAAATGAACCCAAATTACAACGAAGGGTCATATCCGAAGAAACTTCGAAAAAAGTTCGTGAAGCACTGGAAAGTGTGGTTGCTCAAGGAACAGGGCGTGGGGCTTATGTGGAAGGCTATCGGGTCGGTGGCAAAACCGGTACAGCTCAGAAAGTGGGTCCGGATGGGAAATATATGACAGATAACCACATCGTTTCATTTATTGGATTTGCACCAGCGAATGATCCTCAGCTAGTCGTGTATCTTGCCATTGATAACCCGAAAAACACGGTACAATTCGGCGGAGTGGTAGCAGCTCCAATAGTTGGATCTATCATGGGAGACAGCTTGCGCACTCTTGGAGTCAAGCCGAGTAAAGATGGGCTGGAAAAAGAATATGCCTGGCCTGAAGAGCCGCTCGTTGAAGTTCCTAATGTCACCGGTATGGAGAAAAAAGACTTAACCCAAATGCTGGCAGATTTAAAAGTAGACGCAAGTGGTAAAGGAGATAAGGTCATTACTCAAGCACCAGCTGCAGGAGTTAAAGTGAAATCTGGATCTACGATACGGGTATTTCTAGGAAATTAATTTTTATAAAATAGGTTTCCTAGTCCCTGTATCCAGTAACTTTTGCTATAATAGATAGGAATGTGTAAAGTTAGGATGAGAAAAATGAAAATTACCGAATTGTTAAAATATGTACCCTATTATAAAACAAAAAACCAAATTGAAAATATTTCCATACAAAACATCTCAATGGACTCCAGGGCGGTTAGACCTGGAGATCTATTTGTTTGCATTAGAGGTTATGAAGTAGATGGACATAAGTTCGCTGCTGATGCGGTGGAACGTGGAGCGGCGGCTATAGTAGCAGAAGAAGAGCTTGAAGCTGAGGTTCCAGTGATTATTGTAAATGATTCTTCCAGAGCTTTAGCAATGCTGGCGTCTGCTTTTTATCATAATCCAACAGAGAAGTTGAATTTAATTGGGGTTACAGGTACGAATGGGAAGACTTCTGTCACCTATTTACTGGACGAAATCTTCCGGGCCGACCAACAAACCACCGGGCTTATTGGGACCATTCAAATGAGTATAGCTGGGACTCCCTATCCAGTGAAAAATACAACCCCAGACTCTCTTTCTTTGCAAGAAAGTTTTGCGAAAATGTGTGAGGCTAAAGTAGATACTGCTGTAATGGAAGTATCTTCTCATGCTCTTGATCAAGGAAGAGTATTTGGGTCTGACTTTGATGTCGCCGTTTTCACTAATTTAAGCCAGGATCATCTGGATTACCATGATAATATGGATGATTATTTAAGGGCTAAGTCCCTATTGTTTGCCCAGCTGGGAAACAGCTATAATGTGGAGCGGGCAAAGTTTGCCATAATAAATAATGACTCCCCGGCTGCTAAGAAGCTGATCAGGTCCACTGCACAACCCGTCCTTACATACGGGGTGAATCAGAAAGCCGATCTTATGGCATCTGATATAGATTTACATGAAAAAGGTGTGTCCTTTACGATGGAGACACCCATGGGTTCTATTCATATTGAAAGCCCTCTTATGGGATTGTTTAGTGTATATAATATGCTTGCTTCAGCAGGAGCGGCACTGGTCAGTGGTGTTTCGCTTCAGGTCATTCAACAAGCTTTTAAACATTCAAAGGGAGTACGCGGACGATTTGAGCCTGTTCTTGAAGGACAGGAGTTCGGCGTAGTGGTTGACTACGCTCACACACCTGACTCGCTGGAAAACGTTTTAAAGACCATGAAAGATTTCTGTCGTGGAACTATTCATGTGGTTGTAGGCTGCGGTGGAGATCGTGACCGCTCAAAAAGGGCAGTAATGGCAGACGTTGCTATGAAGTATGGTGATGATATTATCTTCACATCAGACAATCCTAGAACAGAAGATCCTCACCGGATTTTGGAAGATATGACCAGCCATCTTTCCTCTGGCTACGAAGTCATTGAAGATCGTAAACAAGCGATTAAGCGGGCCGTAAACCGTGCTCAACAAGGAGATATCATCTTAATCGCCGGAAAAGGTCATGAAACTTACCAGGAAATTAATGGTGTTAGATATGACTTTGATGATCGTGAAGTTGCAAGAGAATTATTAAGGCATAGTAAGGAGAGTAACACATGAAGCTAGAGGCAGTGGAGTTAGTCGATCTATTCACAAATTATAAAGGGGCGGCAAATGATCGCATCGCCCTTCATCAGGTTATGACCGATACACGGAAAGAAGCTAAACAAAGCTTGTTTGTCCCTATTGTTGGAGATGCTTTTGACGCTCATGATTTTCTGAAGCAGGCCATTCAACAAGGGGCGGTAGCTGCATTATGGCAGGAAAATAGAGCTCTTCCTAAGTTTGTGCCGACGGATTTTCCTGTGTTCTATGTGAAAGATACTACCGAAGCTTTGCAGCAGCTTGCAGAGTATTATTTAAGAAAAATCAATCCCCTTGTCATTGGAGTGACTGGTTCGAACGGTAAAACGACGACTAAGGACATGGCTGCTTCTGTACTGTCTACCATTTATAATACTCATAAGACTGCAGGCAATTTCAATAATCACATCGGCTTGCCGCTTACCGTCCTCTCAATGCCGGAAGGGACAGAAGCGCTGGTACTGGAAATGGGGATGAATAATGCAGGGGAAATCTCGCTGTTGTCTCGTTTAGCTACGCCAGATTATGCAATTATTACGAACATTGGTGAATCCCATCTCGAAAACCTAGGCTCGCGGGAAGCCATAGCTTCGGCTAAAGCAGAAATTTTGGAGGGGCTTAAACCCAATGGCAAAGTTATCATAGATGGAGACGAAGCGCTTCTTGCTCAGTTGAAAAAAGAAGAACGTTCCATTTCGTGTGGATTTAAACAACTGTGCAACTATACAATTTCTGTGGAAGCGGCAGAGGATAATCGAAGCGTGTTCTCTGTAAATGGCATAAGGTATGAATTACCTATGGCGGGAAGTCATAACGTTAAGAATGCGGCATTTGTCATTGCCCTATGTGAGCAATTACAAATGCCAACAAAGTCCATCCAGCAGGGACTTAACCATTTAACGATGTCGGGGATGAGGTTTGAAAAGCATGAAGGGATTAAAGGTTCTCTTATTATTAATGATGCCTATAATGCCTCTCCTACATCCATGAAAGCTGTGATTGAAGTAGTGCACCAGCTTCAAGCAAAGAAGCATAAAGTATTAGTTCTCGGAGACATGTTTGAACTTGGAGAAAAATCGTTGGCCCTGCATGCCGGCGTTGGCGAGGCTATACCAGCAGGGATTCATGCTGTCTATACCCTCGGGAATCAAGCTAAAGAAATTTCTACAGCAGCAGCGGCGAAAAATCCTCAAATGGAAGTTTATCATTTTACGGATAAAAAAGAATTAATAAGTCAATTACTCAATACAATTACCGAAGATACAGTGGTATTGTTAAAAGCTTCCCGGAAAATGAAATTAGAAGAATTACTGCTAGATCTCACAGACTGAATAAACAGGCGATGACGATCATGTAAAAGGAGGAAAACAGCAATGAACGACTACATACTGTTAATAACTATGGCACTATCATTCATTCTTACTGTCGTGATATCGCCGATTATTATCCCGTTTTTAAGACGTTTGAAATTCGGCCAGAGTATTAGAGAAGAAGGACCTAAATCCCACCAGAAGAAATCGGGCACCCCGACAATGGGGGGAGTCATGATCATTTTGGCAGTGACAGCTGCGACTCTTCTCGCATCCTTCTGGTTTGATACCCAGAAAGCAGACATCCATTTGTTTCTGTTATTATTTGTCCTGATCGGTTATGGATTATTAGGATTTCTTGATGATTACATCAAAGTGGCATTAAAAAGAAATCTCGGTTTAACATCTAAGCAGAAAATGCTCGGACAAATAATAATTGCTATTGTTGTGTACGTTATCCTTAAACAAACTGGATTTCCGACTTTTATTGAAGTTCCCGGAACTTCTTTTCAAATAGAATTAGGGTGGGGGTACGCTCTGCTCATCCTCTTCATGCTTGTAGGCGGTTCTAATGCTGTGAACTTAACAGATGGTTTAGATGGTCTTTTAGCAGGAACGGCTGCTATCGCCTTTGGTGCCTTTGGCATATTAGCTTGGTACGGTGATCAAAATATGGAAACCGCCATTTTTGCTTTAGCCGTAGTCGGGGCACTATTAGGATTCTTAGTATTTAATGCCCATCCGGCAAAGGTGTTTATGGGGGATACCGGCTCCTTAGGGTTAGGTGGAGCGATAGCCATTATTGCTATATTAACGAAGCTTGAATTATTGCTAGTGATCATCGGAGGTGTATTTGTACTGGAAACACTATCCGTCATGTTACAGGTGGCTTCCTTTAAAACAACAGGTAAGAGAATATTTAGAATGAGCCCGCTGCACCATCACTATGAATTAAAAGGGTGGTCAGAATGGCGTGTAGTTACAACATTTTGGACGCTTGGATTAATTTTCGCAGTCTTAGGTGTATATATTGAGGTGATGTTTAGTTGAATACTTTAATCAATTTTCCATATAATCATGTCCTAGTGCTCGGCCTCGCTAAAAGCGGTACGGCTGCTGCAGAACTTCTGCTCGATAGTGGTGTTCAGTTAAGGATTAATGATTTGAAAGCAAAGATGGACGATCCTGCCGTGGCAGAGCTGACTCGCAAAGGAGCAGAAGTCATTACAGGGGGACATCCAATAGAAGCATTAGATAATATCGACTTATTGGTGAAGAATCCAGGAATTCCTTATGAAAATGTGTTAGTTGCCGAGGCAGAAACTCGTGGAATTCCCATTATTACGGAAGTTGAACTGGCTGGCAGGCTGCATGAAGGAAACTTAATAGCTGTAACGGGGTCAAATGGGAAAACGACGACTACAACCTTGATCTACGAAATGATTGCTGCCGCTCATCAGCCAGCTGCTATTGCTGGTAATATTGGAAAAGTTGCCTGTGAAGTGGCAAGAAACACTGGAGAAGAGGAAACAATGGTTGTCGAGCTGTCTTCCTTTCAGCTGCTAGGTACGTTGACCTTTAAACCCAATATAGCGGTTTGGCTGAATTTGTTTGAAGCTCATCTGGATTATCATCATACACTAGATAACTATCATCAGGCGAAAGCTAAAATAGCTAAATACCAGGAGGAAGAGGACTTCCTGGTGTATAATGCAGATGATGAAAAGATCAGCAAGTTTCTTCCCGACATTCAATCTAAGCTGGTCCCTTTCTCTATCCACCGTAAAGTAGATGGAGCTTGGGTGGACAATAATTGGGTCTATTTTAAGGATGAGCCTATTATTAAACGAAATGAAATTGTGTTAGTAGGGGAACATAACCTGTCTAATATTTTGGCAGCAGTTGCCGCAGTCAAATTATCAGGCATTAAAAATGAAGCAGTTTCTAAAGTGCTGACTCGTTTCACGGGAGTTCCTCATCGATTGCAATTTATCGAAAAGAAACTAGATCGGTATATATATAATGATTCAAAAGCTACGAATATCTTGGCAACTTCTTATGCATTGAAATCATTTCAACAGCCTGTGGTCCTGCTTGCAGGAGGCTTGGACCGCGGCAACACCTTTGATGATCTTCTTCCTTTTCTTTCTTCTGTAAAAGGGATGGTCGTATTTGGAGAGACCGCTGACCTCCTCTCTGAAACTGGAGGGAAGGCCGGCATCCCGCAGATTAAGAAGGTGGAGACGATGGAAGAGGCTGTAAAAGAAGCATTTTCCATGTCCAATCCGGAAGATGTGATCTTGCTATCGCCTGCATGTGCCAGCTGGGATCAATACCGTACGTTTGAAGAAAGAGGCAACATGTTTATCGATGCCGTGCATAAGCTCTAATAAGGGCTAAATGCGGCAAAGCTTTACGCCCTGTTTTCCATTAGATGGGAGTGGGGCTTTTTTTATGGAATCCAAACAGAAGAAGCCGGATTTATGGTTGTTTGCAGCGATTGTAGGCATTCTGGTCATTGGGATCATAATGGTTTATAGTTCATCAAGTATTTGGTCAGAATACAAGTTTAACGATGGATGGTACTTTGCTAAGCGGCAAATGCTTTTCGCCACGGCAGGATTAGCTGCGATGATTGCCTTGTCCAGAATTCCTTATTATGTGTGGTACAAGCATTCTAAATGGATACTGTATGTGTGTCTTTTTTTTCTAATTGCAGTGCTGATCCCTGGCGTAGGCATGGTCCGCGGAGGTGCAAGAAGCTGGATCGGAGTGGGGATGTTCAGTATTCAGCCATCTGAATTTATGAAACTGGGCCTCATCCTTTACCTGGCGCGGTTCTTATCCATAAGGCAAAAGAAAATGGGATCGTTTCAGGAAGGGTTTCTGCCTGGATTAGCACTCATTGCGATCCCATTTGCATTAATTATGCTTCAACCTGATTTAGGGACAGGGGTAGTGATGGTAGCTACATGCCTTGTTATGATGTTTGCTTCTGGAGCTAGAATTGGTCACTTTATGTGGATTGCAGCTGCTGGAATGGCAGGAATGATTGGTTTGATAGCTTCTGCCCCGTACCGGATCAAAAGAATTACCGCTTTTTTGCATCCTTGGGAAGATCCACTGGGCAGCGGTTTTCAAATCATTCAATCCTTATATGCAATTGGCCCAGGTGGCTTGCTTGGAATGGGACTGGGAAACAGTATGCAGAAATTCTTTTATCTTCCTGAACCACAGACGGATTTTATTTTTGCCGTCCTAGCAGAAGAGCTTGGGTTTTTAGGCGGAATCGTCGTTCTAGGACTTTTTTTCGTGCTGCTGTGGCGCGGTATTCGGACAAGTTTGTATGCTCCTGACCTTTTTGGAACATTGTTATCACTGGGGATCGTAGGTATGATCTCTATTCAAGTGATGATTAATGTGAGTGTAGTCACTGGTCTGATCCCCGTAACAGGCATTACGCTGCCACTGGTCAGTTATGGTGGCTCTTCCCTCACTCTCACTCTTGCATCATTAGGTCTGCTTTTAAGTGTGAGCCGTTACTCTACGAAATAAAAAAGGTGACCAAGCTGAAATTTCATGATGAAAACTGTGCAAATTATTCAATTGCACAGTTTTTTTGTGATTATTTGTCAAACGCCCCACAACCGCTACTTAAAAATGATAAAATAAGCTACATAACAGCAAAGGTCAGAGGCGGAGGGTAAAAGTTTTTATCAGCTTAAGAAAGATCCGCTTATTTTTTCTGAACCTTTGATGACAATTAAAACAGAATTTTGTTACAATCTGAGTCGACACTATCAGTCTATTACGTATAAATTGTGATATAATGGGAGTTATCATTTAAAAGATGTGCACAGTATTTTCACTTACGATTTTACCTTTCTAAACAGCTAAGTGGTGGATCACAAGGGTGGCACGGTAATAAGGAGAAATGCCCGTTATGGAAGAGAGAAAAGTTGTTTCCATAGAAGATCGCATACCGAAACTAAAGCAAACACGAAGAAAGAAAGCGAATCGGCGATTGATCTTATATTTATCAATCCTTTTTTTGTTAATTGCTACGGTTGTCTATTTACAATCTCCTTTGAGTAATGTCAATAAGGTTGTTGTAGAAGGCGAACAACATGTGAGTGCTAAGGAAATTAAACAATTATCAACAATAACAACAAAAGACAACTATTGGAAAATTGATCCCGGTGATGTAGAAAAAGCGGTTGAAAAGCATATTCAGATCACAGATGCTAAAGTGAAGAGGCGGCTGCCTGGCACGGTGATCATTGATGTGAAAGAAGCTGAACGTATAGGTTATATTCAGGAAGAAGACAAATTTCAGCCCATTTTGGAAAATGGAACAAAATTGAAAGCATCAGCAACCATCCCTACTGGGGATGCCCCGATTTTATATGGGTTCACTAAACCGACGTACTTAAAAGAGATGTCCCAGGAACTAAAAAAATTGCCGGACAGTATTACCAGTTTAATTTCAGAAGTTCATTGGAAGCCTGAAGAAGATAATCCTTATCGAATCATTTTGTATATGAATGATGGATATGAAGTAGTGGCATCGATACGGAATTTCTCCTCAAAAATGCCCGCTTATCCTTCTATCGTCAGTCAATTGACTAAAGAAAACAAGGGGATCGTTCACATTGACGTAGGAACTTATTTTGAAGCCTACCCCAAACAATCAAAAGAGGATAAAAGTAATGATGAAGAAGAGAGGTAGACTTCTCATTATGTCGCTCGTTCTTCTTGGTTCAGGTTTTTTAGTCGCTTACAGTTTTCAGCAGACGAAGAAAAGTCCTGAAATGGTGCAGCTTAACGATTCCCATTGGGAAAAACAATATTTTTTCCAGAAACAACTTCTTGATACAGAAGAAAAGAACAAGCAGTTAAGGCAGGAACTCTTGAATAAAAGAAATAAAATTCAGGAGTACGAAGATAATCTGGCAGATTCGAAGCAAGTGATGGCAGACTTTGTTGAGAGGAAAAAGCAGCTTCAATTACTTGCCGGAGAGCTTCCTGTAGAAGGGCCGGGGGTAATGATTACGCTAAGCGATGCCATGTATATCCCTGATCAGGAAAATGTGAATCAGTATATCGTTCACGAAGGGCATGTTCGAGCTGTGATTAATGAATTATTAACGGCCGGTGCGAAAGCCATAGCTATAAATGGACAGCGGTATTTTAGTGATAGCTATATTGCCTGCACAGGGCCTGTCATAACTCTTGATGGGATTCAACACCCCGCTCCTTTTGAAATAACAGCAATTGGCGATCCTGATGTCCTTGCCTCGAGTCTTGATCTTACTCAAGGAATTATAGATCAGTTGCAGAAAGAAAATATCGATATTGAAATGAGTAAAGAAACCAGAATAACCATGAATGCCAGACTAGCAGCTGAAGGGCGTACGTCATGAAGAATCGAGTAAAGTGGATGGTTTCGCTGGTGTTTTTATGTATAGGTTTTATGACGGCCATTCAGTTTAAAACTACTGCAGAACCAAAAGCTAGAGATACTAGAGACCAATGGGAAATTCGGGAAGAATTAAAGAACGAACAGCAGACCCAGGAAGAATTATTAAAGAAAATCTCAGATGCTGACCAAATATTGGATAATTATAATGCTAACTCTTCTCAGAAGAAAGTTGATACACTGAAAGAGTCCATTCATAAGCTGGAAAAGCAAACTGGGTTGATGGAGGCCCAAGGCGCGGGTGTTACTCTGACTATCTCACCGATATTTCAGGAAAGTACGACGGGACAGGCCTACCCTTCTATATCACCTGAGCTCCTTAGCAGGTTAGTGAATGAGCTTAACCAATTTGGAGCAGAGGAAATTGCGATTGGAAAGGAACGATTAACTAATCTGTCTCCCATAAGAAACGTAAATGGGTACACTTATGTTAATAATCGCCCCTTGCCGCCGCTGCCTGTTACAATTCAAGTACTGTCTGAAAATCCGGACAAATTGCGGGACTATATTGAAGCGAGCCAATCGAAAGATTTTTTTGCTATCGATAATCTCGATTTAAAAGCAATAACAGAGGATTCGTTGGTGCTCCCCAAATATGAAGATCCATTACAATTAGAAGTTTTGAAAGAGAACGATAGGAAAGAAACAGGTGAATGAGCATGTGGCTGCCGATTTTATTTTTAATCATTGGAGTGGCACTTGGATTATTAACTGATATTCAAGTACCTGAAGCTTACTCAAATTATTTATCAATCGCGGTATTAGCAGCATTTGATACACTGCTTGGAGGGATCCGTGCTCAGTTAGAAAAGAATTTTAATGATCTTGTATTCATTACCGGATTCATTTTTAATGTTTTTTTGGCAGCCATTCTAGCTTTTCTAGGGGTACAGCTGGGAGTGGATTTATATCTAGCTGCAGTTTTTGCTTTTGGTTTCCGGCTGTTCCAGAATTTAGGGATTATACGCAGGAAAGTTATTGATCAGAAGCTGCTTGGAAGGAAATTTGAAAAAAATAGCCGTAGTTAAAAGGATATTCGTTAAACGTTGTGGAAAACAACTATTGTATGAGTTTTTTAAATGACAGTGAGACATTTGAATCAGGTTATTTATCAATTCATTTACGTTTTTATTTCAGTGATTGTATTTTAAACGTGAATTCGATATGCTTTGTACTACTCATATGGCTTGTTATCAGGAGGTGCGTCATTGGTGAATCAGAATGAAATATTAGTAAGCTTAGATATAGGTACGAGTCGTATCAAAGTAATTATTGGAGAAATTATGAATGACTCGTTAAATATAATTGGAGTTGGCTCCGCAAAATCTAATGGCATGAAAAAAGGGGCTATTGTCGACATTGATCAAACTGTGCATTCTATTCGTTCAGCTGTAGAACAAGCTGAAAGAATGGTAGATATGAAAATAGATCGGGTAGTCGTCGGGGTTAATGGTAATCACATTCAGCTTCAGCCCTGCCATGGTGTCGTAGCAGTATCCAGTGAAACCAGAGAAATAGGTAATGAAGATATTTCCAGAGTGATTGATGCAGCACAGGTGGTATCCATTCCGCCGGAGCGAGAAATTATTGATGTTGTACCGAGACAATTTATCGTGGATGGTCAGGATGAAATTACAGATCCTCGCGGCATGATTGGTGTTCGTCTTGAAATGGAAGGTATGATTATCACTTGTGCGAAGACTGTATTACATAACACACTCAAATGCGTTGAAAGAGCGGGACTTGAAGTGTTAGATGTATGCTTGCAGCCTTTAGCAGCAGGTACCGTTTCCTTATCAGAAGATGAAACTAATTTAGGTGTTGCCCTTTTAGATGTAGGGGGAGGATCTACAACAATTTCAGTATTTGAGGAAGGGCATTTGAAAGGAACCAGTTTAATTCCTTTTGGAGGCGACAATATTACAAAGGACCTTTCTATAGGTATGAGAACTTCTACGGACGAAGCTGAGCAAGTAAAAGTAGAACATGGACATGCTTTTTTTGATGATGCTAATGAAGAAGAAGGTTTTTCTGTTACGATTATTGGAAGTAATCGCGAACAGGCATTCAATCAATTGCAAATCTCTGATATGATTGAAGCTAGACTGGAAGAAATTTTTGTCTTAGCCGCTCAAGAAATTCAGAGGATGGGTGTAAGAGAACTGCCTGGAGGTTTTGTATTAACTGGCGGAGCCATGAATATGCCAGGAGTACTAGAACTTGCCCAGGACATCTTTCATTCTAATGTAAGATTGGCTATCCCGGATTATATTGGAGTCAGAGAACCGCAGTTTACTAGTGGAGTCGGTATCTTGCAATTCGCTTATCGTAATGCGAAAATACAAGGGAAAGAGATCTTTCCATCGGTTTCTGCTAATGTAGATCAGCCTGCGCCTCAAAAGCAGAAAAGAGTGCAGAAACAACCAAAAGAAGAAAAAGAAAAATCAGAAAAGAAAAAAGAGTCAGGTTTATCTAATCTGTTAAAGTATTTCTTTGACTAAGGATAGAAGTAACAATAATCAAAGTGCGGAGATGAGCATAAATCTTGTAATCTCGTGTTTAGGAGGAACGGAAGATGTTAGATTTTGATACAAGTATGGACCAATTAGCAACAATTAAAGTAATTGGAGTTGGCGGAGGTGGAAGCAATGCCGTCAACCGAATGATTGAACATGGCGTGCAGGGTGTCGAATTTATTGCGGTAAATACTGATGCCCAGGCCCTTAACCTTTCCAAAGCAGAAGTGAAAATGCAAATTGGCGGCAAACTTACCCGCGGCTTAGGTGCGGGAGCTAACCCAGAAGTTGGCCGTAAAGCAGCAGAAGAAAGTAAAGAACAGTTAGAAGAAGCTCTTCAAGGAGCGGACATGGTCTTTGTAACTGCCGGAATGGGCGGCGGTACAGGTACAGGTGCTGCCCCAGTTATCGCCCAGGTGGCGAAAGAATTAGGGGCTCTGACTGTTGGAGTAGTCACGAGACCATTTACTTTTGAAGGACGCAAAAGATCCACTCAGGCAACTGGAGGAATTGACGGCTTAAAAGGCAGTGTTGATACATTAATCGTAATTCCAAATGACCGTCTGCTAGAAATTGTGGATAAGAATACTCCTATGCTTGAAGCCTTCAGAGAAGCAGATAATGTACTAAGACAAGGTGTACAAGGTATTTCAGATTTAATTGCTGTACCTGGACTTATTAACGTTGACTTTGCTGACGTTAAGACTATTATGGTGGACAAAGGTTCTGCTCTTATGGGTATTGGTATTGCTACTGGAGAGAGCAGGGCAGCTGAAGCGGCTAAGAAAGCCATCTCCTCTCCGCTTCTTGAAACATCGATTGACGGCGCTCATGGTGTTCTAATGAACATCAGCGGCGGTACGAATCTGAGTTTGTATGAAGTGCAGGAGGCAGCAGATATTGTCACCTCTGCAGCCGATCAAGAAGTGAATGTCATCTTTGGTTCAGTAATTAATGAAAATCTGAAAGATGAAATTGTGGTAACAGTCATTGCTACTGGATTTGACGAGAGTCAATTAGCTGAAGGACAGAAAAAACGTCCATCCACAACTCAGTCTAAGCCAAACGTAATGGAAAGACCTCAAAGAGAGGAACAGCCAAGACGCGAAGCTCCTCAGGCTCAGCCGAAATCAAATAATCAAGAAGAAGATACTCTCGATATTCCTACTTTCTTAAGAAATAGGAATCGCCGCAGATAATCTTATCAGAAGAACCGCTGCTACAAGCAGCGGTTCTTTTTTATGTCTCTGTTTAACTTGAAGATGGTGGGCTTAAACACAGATAGAAAGTTCCTTATTCCACAAAAGCCCCAATTCTTGAAGATTCCCTTTACTCTTAAAAGCGAGCCGAGGTCGGGGAAATGACTCGGACAGCTGCATCGTCCAGACACTCGCT